>NZ_CAWNHY010000294.1:0-14915 GCF_963874335.1 Vibrio sp. V10_P2A27P122
AATTTGCAAGCAACCTTTAACGGTGTTAAAAATTTGTTCGCTAGCGAAAACTATAATTATAAACTGAGTACTCTGTACTCGGCATCTCATAACGACATCTTACTTACCCCCTCCTTCACCGGAGGGTTTTTTTTAGCAATGCGGCAGTGAATCTTTCTCGATTTCGCTTAACGTGTGCTCTATTAATGCTCTGGCTATCGTCCCTTCGGGCGCAACAGGAGGCAAAGCACTTGCTAAAAACCATTGCGCATCACTCAATTCACTATAGTCGGGTTTTATCGTGCCAGAGTCATATTCCGCCACAAAGCCCATCATCATACTCGATGGAAATGCCCAAGGCTGGCTACCAAAATAGTGAATATTTTTCACATGAATCCCCGTTTCTTCAAGCACTTCACGTGCCACGCATTGCTCTAACGTCTCCCCGACCTCTAAAAAACCAGCAATAACGGTATACATGCCGTTACGATGCCTTGGGTGCTGGGCCAATAAAATTTTATCCTGATTTCGTACCGCGACAATAATGCAAGGAAAGATACGCGGATAATGTAACGTTCGACACTCAGAACATTGCATCGCCAATTGGTTATGGTTTAGGTAATTTCGCCCACCACATTGTGGGCAAAAACGTAACGTTTGGCTCATGTGACCATATTGAAGCGCTTTGCTGATCGCCAAAAACAGTTCTGGTTTGAGATGCAACAATTCGCGTAATGAAGTCATTTCTCGCTCGCCATCAAGATCGGCATCATTAACCCACATCACTGGATAACCATCACAACTATCTACCACCACCGCTTTTTCTAAAGGCAGGGAATATTCGCCCGCAGATCCTAGCGGTAACTCACCATTTATGGTCCAGATCTCACTTCCGGAAACTACACACCAATAAGCGATTTTTGTATCACTATTTTTCAACATGTTGCGACCTCTCTTCTTGCAGTTACCCCATTTTACTGGCAATCTAAATTCATACCAGAATTTGTAACGTTCCAAATTTAGTTCTATAAATTCTAGTAAGGACAATGAGTTGTATCTACGAAGTGCAACCCTACGCAAAGGAAACGGTCACCAGCTTTGTGACCCGATCATGAGGGCATGGTCATGCTAAAAAAACTAAAACGCACACAAGAGCAATGGGGCGGTTACAGTGACGTTATTGATCACTGGTTAAACACGCGACAAACCTTAATTGTAGAGTATTGCAAATTAGCCGCGCTGCAACCTTGCACCGCCAAAACGAATGTTAACGGGCTTCCCTCGCCAGAAGAGCTGCAACGTTTTTGCCAGCAACTGGTCGATTATATTTCCGAAGGTCACTTCAAAATCTACGATATGGTGATGGATAGGTGGCGTGCAACCGGCTTTGAAGCCACCGATGAAATTAATCAGACTTATGGAAAAATTATTGTTACTACGGAGCCGTTACTCAATTTTACAGATAAATACGCGGCAGTGAGTGATGAGGATGATCTCGAAAACTTTGACAACGACCTTTCGCTAATTGGTGAAATTATTGAGGTGCGTTTTGGAGTGGAAGATAGTTTGATTCAACTTATCGCGGACAGCTTGGCTATCCCTCCTGGTGCTTAATATTGAATATTTTGCTGTAATCATTCGCGTAGATTAATTAAGCGCAACAAAAAAGGCACCCGAAGGTGCCTTTTTTAATCAGCGCTGAGATTACTCTTCAGAAGAGAAACCTGCGTTTAGCAGTGCCGCTAGGTTATCTGTCGCTTGTTCAGCAGACGGGCCTTTTAGCTGTGCCGCACGTTTAGCTTGACGCTCTTGGTGGTAAGCGAAACCTGTACCCGCTGGGATCAGACGACCAACGATTACGTTTTCTTTCAGACCGCGAAGATCATCACGTTTACCAGAAACAGCCGCTTCTGTTAGTACGCGAGTTGTCTCTTGGAACGATGCCGCAGAGATGAACGATTCAGTCGCTAGAGATGCTTTAGTAATACCTAGTAGCTCACGCTCGAAACGAGCAGGCTGTTTGCCTTCGGCTTCTAGGTTACGGTTTGCAACTTTCACTTGTGAGTATTCAACTTGCTCACCCGCTAGGAACTCAGAGTCGCCAGCATGAGTAATCGTACACTTACGTAGCATTTGACGAACGATAGTTTCAATGTGCTTATCGTTAATCTTAACGCCTTGCAGACGGTAAACTTCTTGAACTTCGTTAGCGATGTAAGACGTTACAGCATGGATACCACGTAAACGTAGGATATCGTGCGGAGTCTCAGGACCATCAGCAATAACGTCACCACGTTCGATCTTTTCACCTTCAAACACGTTAAGTTGACGATGCTTAGGAATCATTTCTTCATAAGTTTCGTCACCATCACGAGTGATGATTAGACGACGTTTACCTTTGGTTTCTTTACCAAAGCTCACAGTACCTGTGTGCTCAGCAAGAATCGCAGGCTCTTTTGGTCGACGAGCTTCAAACAAGTCAGCTACGCGAGGTAGACCACCCGTGATGTCTCGGTTACCGCCAGATTTTTGTGGAATACGCGCTAATGTGTCACCAATACCAACTTCAGCACCATCTTCGATGTTAACGATCGCTTTACCCGGTAAGAAGTATTGAGCTGGCATATCAGTACCAGGGATCATGACATCTTTACCTTTCGCATCAACAAGTTTGATAGCTGGACGCATATCTTTACCTGCTGCTGGACGAGCGGCAGCTTCGGTTACTTCGCTTGAAGATAGACCCGTTAGGTCATCTGTTTGGCGAGAAACCGTTACACCATCAATCATATCAACGAATTGGATGCGACCAGCCACTTCAGTGATGATTGGCATGGTGTGCGCTTCCCAGTTAGCCACTGTTTGACCAGCTTCAACCGCGTCGTTATCACCTTTACTCAACACAGAGCCGTAAGGCAGTTTGTGTTTTTCTTTCGTGCGACCAAATTCGTCAATGATAGTCAGCTCTGATGCACGAGATGTGATAACCAGCTTCTTATCTTTGTTGATAACGAACTTAGCGTTGTGAAGTTTCACAGAACCTTTGTTCTTCGCTTGGATGCTGTTCTCTGCCGCAGCAGTAGAAGCCGCACCACCGATGTGGAACGTACGCATCGTTAACTGTGTACCCGGCTCACCGATAGATTGAGCAGCAATAACACCGACTGCCTCACCTTGGTTCACTAGGTGACCACGAGCAAGGTCACGACCGTAACATAGCGCACAACAGCCGAAGTCCGCATCACAGGTTACCACTGAACGTACTTTCATATTATCGACAGAGTTCTCATCGATAATCTGACACCACTTCTCATCAATCAGAGTATTACGTGGAATAAGTACTTCTTCAGTGCCTGGCTTCATCACATCCTCAGCCACAACACGACCAAGAGCCAGTTCAGTTAAAGAAACTTTAACATCACCACCCTCGATATGAGGCATCATGTCGACACCTTCTTGAGTGCCACAGTCATGCTCTGTTACCACAACGTCTTGTGCAACGTCTACTAAACGACGAGTCAGGTAACCTGAGTTCGCTGTTTTAAGTGCTGTATCGGCTAGACCCTTACGTGCACCGTGGGTAGAAATAAAGTACTGTAGTACGTTCAGGCCTTCTTTAAAGTTTGCTGTGATAGGCGTTTCGATGATTGAACCATCTGGACGCGCCATCAGACCACGCATACCTGCAAGCTGACGAATCTGAGCAGCAGAACCACGAGCACCCGAGTCAGCCATCATATAGATGCTGTTAAACGATTCTTGTTGTTCTTCTACACCATCACGGTTGATCACGGTTTCAGAAGATAGGTTATCCATCATCGCTTTCGCAACACGGTCGTTGGTAGACGCCCAGATATCGATAACTTTGTTGTAACGCTCACCCGCCGTAACAAGACCTGATTGGAACTGTTCTTGGATTTCGCGTACTTCTTCTTCAGCTTCAGCAATTTCAGTGTATTTCGCTGCTGGTACAACCATGTCGTCGATACCAACTGACACGCCTGACAGTGCTGCATAAGCAAAACCGGTGTACATGATTTGGTCAGCAAATACGACCGTATCTTTCAAACCAAGCTTACGATACGCTTCGTTTAATAGATTTGAGATCTGTTTCTTACCAAGCTTCTGGTTCACGATGCTGTATGGCAGGCCTTTAGGCACGATTTGCCATAGCATGGCACGACCGACAGTCGTATCGACCATCTTAGTCTCAGTTGTGCTGTAACCATCTTCATCAACAACGGTTTCAGTGATACGTACTTTAACGCGTGCGTGTAGCGCCGCTGTCTTAGTACGGTATGCCTTCTCAGCCTCTTTAGGGCCAGCCAGGTACATACCTTCACCTTGTGCGTTGATTTTTTCGCGAGTCATGTAGTACAGACCCAAGACCACGTCCTGTGAAGGTACGATGATCGGATCACCGGATGCTGGCGACAGAATGTTGTTCGTCGACATCATCAGTGTACGAGCTTCAAGCTGTGCTTCTAAAGTTAGAGGCACGTGAACCGCCATTTGGTCACCATCGAAGTCCGCGTTATACGCCGCACACACAAGTGGGTGCAGTTGAATCGCTTTACCTTCAATCAGTACAGGTTCGAACGCTTGAATACCAAGACGGTGCAGTGTTGGTGCACGGTTTAGTAGTACTGGGTGTTCACGAATCACTTCGTCTAGGATATCCCAAACAACCGCTTCTTCACGCTCAACCATTTTCTTAGCTGCTTTGATCGTCGTGGCCATGCCGCGAGTTTCTAACTTGCTGTAGATAAATGGTTTAAATAGCTCAAGTGCCATCTTCTTAGGAAGACCACACTGGTGCAGACGTAAATATGGACCTACTGTGATTACAGAACGGCCTGAGTAGTCTACACGTTTACCAAGTAGGTTCTGACGGAAACGACCTTGTTTACCCTTGATCATATCAGCAAGAGATTTCAGAGGACGCTTGTTAGAACCTGTGATCGCACGACCGCGACGACCGTTATCAAGTAGCGCATCAACAGACTCTTGCAGCATACGCTTTTCGTTGCGTACGATGATGTCCGGAGCTGCTAGCTCTAGAAGGCGCTTCAAACGGTTGTTACGGTTGATCACACGGCGGTACAAATCGTTCAGATCAGATGTCGCAAAACGACCGCCATCTAGTGGTACTAGAGGACGTAGATCTGGCGGAAGTACCGGAAGCACAGTCAGGATCATCCACTCAGGGTTATTACCTGAGCTGATAAACGCTTCAACAAGCTTCAGACGCTTAGTCAGTTTTTTGCGTTTAGTTTCAGAGTTAGTGGTTTGTAACTCCTCACGCATCATCTCTGTTTCAGCGACAAGATCCATTGAACCCAATAGGTCTTTGATCGCTTCTGCGCCCATCTTCGCCGTGAACTCATCGCCCCACTCTTCTAGACGGTCAAGATACTCTTCTTCAGTAAGCATCTGACTCTTTTCTAGATCCGTCATACCCGGCTCTGTTACTACATACATTTCGAAGTAAAGAACACGTTCGATATCACGTAGAGGGATATCCATTAGCAGACCGATACGAGACGGTAGCGATTTTAGGAACCAGATGTGAGCAACCGGTGATGCAAGCTCGATGTGGCCCATACGGTCACGACGAACTTTAGTTTGTGTAACTTCAACGCCACATTTTTCACAGATCACGCCACGGTGTTTCAGACGCTTATATTTACCACAAAGACATTCGTAGTCTTTGACTGGACCAAAAATACGCGCACAGAACAGACCATCACGTTCAGGCTTGAACGTACGATAGTTGATCGTTTCAGGTTTTTTAACTTCACCAAAAGACCATGAACGAATCATGTCAGGTGAAGATAGACCGATTTTGATTGCATCAAATTCTTCGGTCTTATGCTGTGCTTTTAGAAAGTTTAATAAGTCTTTCACAATCAGCTCCTGTAAGGAGTTAAAAGGCGCTCGGCGAGCGCCTTTCTACCAGGATAATCCAGAGGGTTTACCGCCAAGATTACTCTTCGTCTTCTAGCTCGATGTTGATACCTAGCGAGCGGATCTCTTTCAGCAATACGTTGAAAGACTCTGGCATGCCAGGTTCCATGCTATGGTTACCATCAACGATGTTCTTATACATCTTCGTACGACCGTTAACGTCATCTGACTTAACAGTAAGCATTTCTTGTAGTGTATATGCAGCACCGTATGCTTCTAGTGCCCACACTTCCATCTCACCGAAACGCTGACCACCGAACTGAGCTTTACCACCAAGTGGTTGCTGAGTTACTAGGCTGTACGAACCTGTTGAACGAGCGTGCATCTTGTCATCAACAAGGTGGTTCAGTTTGAGCATGTACATGTAACCGACAGTTACAGGACGCTCGAATGCATCACCAGTACGACCATCAAACAGTGTTAGCTGACCAGAAGTTGGTAGGTCGGCTAGGCTTAATAGTTCTTTGATTGATGCTTCTGACGCACCATCAAATACTGGAGTTGCAATCGGTAAACCACCACGAAGGTTGTTCACAAGAGTACGAACATCACCATCAGACAGAGCAGCAATATCTACTTTCTGACGCGTATCGCCAAGATCATAAACCTTCTGTAAGAACTCACGCTGCTTAGACAGCTCTTGTTGTTCTTTAACCATTTGGTTGATCTTGTCACCAATACCTTTTGCAGCCAGACCTAAGTGAACTTCAAGGATCTGACCGATGTTCATACGTGACGGTACACCTAGTGGGTTTAATACGATATCAACCGGCTGACCGTTTTCATCGTAAGGCATGTCTTCAACAGGGTTGATCTTAGAGATTACACCCTTGTTACCGTGACGACCTGCCATCTTATCACCAGGCTGGATACGACGTTTCACCGCTAGGTAAACTTTAACAATCTTCAGAACGCCAGGCGCTAGATCATCACCTTGAGTGATTTTGCGACGTTTCGCTTCGAACTTCTTATCGAAGTCAGCTTTTAGCTCATCCCACTGCTCAGCAAGCTGTTCAAGTTGAGATTGTAGCTCGTCGTTTTCTAGTGTTTGTTCTAGCCATTTCTTACGATCGATCGCATCAAGCTTCGCTTCAGAATAGCCACCATTGATCAGTACAGCTTTCACACGCGCTAGTAGACCACCTTCAAGAATTTGGAACTCTTCGGTAAGATCTTTCTTCGCTTCTTTTAGCTGCATGTGTTCAATTTCAAGCGCACGCTTGTCTTTCTCTACGCCATCGCGAGTGAAAACTTGAACATCGATAATGGTACCTGAAACAGAGTTTGGTACACGCAGTGACGTATCTTTAACATCAGAGGCTTTTTCACCGAAGATTGCACGCAGTAGCTTCTCTTCTGGAGTTAGCTGAGTTTCGCCTTTCGGCGTTACTTTACCAACTAGGATGTCACCACCCTTAACTTCAGCACCAATGTAAACGATACCTGACTCGTCTAGTTTAGACAGAGCCGATTCACCTACGTTTGGAATATCCGCTGTGATCTCTTCAGAGCCCAGCTTAGTATCACGAGCCACACAAGAAAGTTCTTGGATGTGGATAGTCGTGAAACGGTCTTCTTGAACGACGCGCTCAGATACTAAGATCGAGTCTTCGAAGTTATAACCATTCCAAGGCATGAATGCGATACGCATGTTTTGGCCAAGCGCTAGCTCACCAAGGTCTGTTGAAGGACCATCAGCAAGGACATCACCGCGAGCTACAGGTTCACCTGGCATCACAGTAGGACGTTGGTTAATACATGTGTTTTGGTTCGAACGTGTGTATTTAGTTAGGTTGTAGATGTCGATACCCGCTTCACCAGATACAAGTTCATCTTCATTAACTTTAACTACGATACGAGACGCATCAACTGACTGCACCATACCGCCACGTTTGGCAACGGCAGTTACACCAGAGTCAACCGCTACATTACGTTCGATACCAGTACCAACCAACGGCTTCTCAGCGCGTAACGTTGGAACCGCTTGACGTTGCATGTTCGCACCCATCAATGCACGGTTCGCATCATCGTGTTCTAGGAACGGGATAAGCGAAGCTGCGATTGATACTACCTGGTTGGTCGCAACGTCCATGTAGTCAACATGTTCACGAGGGTGAAGACCAGATTCACCTTTTTGACGAGCTGTGATCAGCTCATCTGCAAACGTACCTTCTTCAGTCAGAATGGCGTTTGCCTGCGCGATAACAAATTGACCTTCTTGGATAGCTGACAAGTAATCAACTTCATCAGTCACCACACCATCAACAACACGACGGTACGGAGTTTCTAGGAAACCGTATTCGTTACAACGTGCAAATGCTGACAATGAGTTAATCAGACCGATGTTCGGACCTTCTGGCGTTTCGATCGGACATAGACGACCGTAGTGAGTTACGTGTACGTCACGTACCTCAAAGCCAGCACGCTCACGAGTTAGACCGCCAGGACCCAATGCAGAAATACGACGTTTGTGCGTCACTTCTGAAAGTGGGTTGTTCTGGTCCATAAACTGAGAAAGCTGTGAAGAACCGAAGAATTCTTTAACGGCCGCAGAGATAGGCTTCGCATTGATCAAATCTTGAGGCATGATCGCATCAAGATCGCCAAGACTTAAGCGCTCTTTCACTGCACGTTCAACACGCACAAGACCTACGCGGAATTGGTTTTCAGCCATTTCACCAACAGAGCGAATACGACGGTTGCCAAGGTGGTCGATATCGTCCACTTCGCCAATGCCGTTACGAATGGCGATCAACTTCTTCATCACTTCGATGATGTCAGTTTCGTCAAGCGTACCAAGCTCGCCGGCATCTTCACGCTCAATTGAGCTGTTGAACTTCATACGGCCTACTGTTGATAGGTCATAGCGTTCTTCTGAGAAGAATAGGCTTTCAAACAGCGATTCGGCTGCTTCTTTTGTTGGTGGCTCGCCAGGGCGCATCATGCGGTAGATTTCTACTAGCGCAGAAATACGATCAACCGTACTGTCGATGCGGAGCGTCTCAGACACAAATGGACCATGATCAAGATCGTTCGTAAATAGAACTTCAAGTTTCTTATAGCCCGCTTGTGAAAGATTCGCTAATGCTTCCAAGCTAATTTCTTGGTTTGCGCTAACGATGACTTCACCAGTTGCTTCATTGACATAATCTTTAGAAGCGACTTTACCTACGATGTACTCAACGGGTACTTCGATAAAATCAACGTTATCTTTTTCTAGTTGACGAATATGACGAGCCGTTACACGACGACCTTTTTCGACATAAACGGTACCATTTGCTTCAATATCAAATGACGCTGTTTCGCCACGCAGGCGCTCAGGTACCAACTCCATAAGAAGAGTTTGGTCTTTGACTTCAAACTTCACTTTTTCGAAGAACAGATCCAAGATCTCTTCTGTCGATTTACCAAGTGCACGAAGAATGATCGATGCAGGCAGTTTACGACGACGGTCAATACGCACGTATAGGTTATCTTTTGGATCAAACTCAAAATCTAACCATGAACCACGGTAAGGGATAATACGTGCGTTATAAAGAACTTTACCTGATGAGTGAGTTTTACCCTTATCGCTGTCGAAGAATACGCCTGGGCTTCGGTGCAGCTGGGATACGATAACCCTCTCAGTACCATTAATTACGAAGGTACCATTGTCTGTCATGAGTGGAATTTCACCCATGTAGACTTCTTGTTCTTTAATATCTTTTACAGTACCTGCTGGCGCGTCTTTATCAAAGATCACTAGGCGTAGTTTTACGCGTAGTGGCTTAGAATAAGTTACACCACGAATTTGACATTCTTTAACGTCAAAAACTGGCTCACCAAGACGATAGCTAACGTATTGCAGCTCAGAATTGCCGTTATAGCTCTGAATAGGAAATACAGAACGAAAAGCAGCCTCAAGACCGTATTGTCCTTCAGGATCCTGTTCGATAAACTTGTCGAACGAATCGAGCTGGATCGATAGCAGGTATGGAATGTCCAACACTTGTGGACGAGTACCAAAGTCCTTACGGATGCGCTTTTTCTCGGTATAAGAGTAAACCATGGGGTTCCTCAGCTCGCTGATAAGTGACCCAAACTGCCCACCAATTATTCAAAAATAAAGGGTCATAGGACAGTGACTAACAGCTGTTTACTGTAGTAACACAACATCACTCAAAAATGATAGTTTGTGTGCTTTTGCACGAGTATAAGCGTCTAAACAGCGGGAAAATTCACCCATACCCTACAGCGCAAAAAGGCCGGTGGTCAATAAACCACCAGCCATTAGCCTTGCGGCTAAGAAATTAAGTAATAATTACTTAACTTCAACAGTCGCACCAGCTTCTTCTAGCTCTTTCTTAAGTGCGTCAGCTTCTGCTTGAGAAACTGCTTCTTTAATTGCAGCTGGAGCGCCGTCAACTAGAGCTTTAGCTTCTTTAAGACCTAGGCCAGTTGCGCCACGTACTGCTTTGATTACAGATACTTTGTTTGCGCCAGCAGCAGTTAGGATTACGTCGAATTCAGTTTGCTCTTCAACAGCTGCTGCTGCTGGGCCGCCTGCAACTACTGCAGCTGCAGCAGAAACACCGAACTTCTCTTCCATAGCAGAGATAAGTTCAACAACTTGCATTACAGACATTTCTGCAACTGCATCTAGGATTTGCTCGTTAGTAATAGACATAACAATTCTCTTTTAAGTCAACAATAAGTTTATTTAGCAAACAATAAAAAGCAATGCGAATTACGCAGCTTCTTTTTGATCGCGGACAGCAGCGATAGTACGTACCAGCTTGCCAGCAGAAGCTTCTTTCATGCACATCATTAGGCGTGCGATTGCTTCGTCGTAAGTTGGTAGTGTCGCTAGTAGTTCAGCGTCAGTTAATGCGCCTTCAAATGCAGCTGCTTTGATTTCAAAGTGCTTGTTCTCTCTAGCGAAGTCTTTAAAAAGACGCGCTGCAGCACCTGGATGCTCGTTAGAGAATGCGATCAAAGTAGGACCTACGAATACGTCTTGTAGACATTCGTAAGCTGTGCCTTCCACTGCGCGACGTGCTAGAGTATTACGAACAACTCTCATGTAAACACCCGCTTCACGAGCTTGTTTACGTAGAGAAGTCATCGCGCCTACTTGAACGCCACGAGAGTCAGCAACAACTGCAGAAAGTGCACCACTGGCCGCTTCGTTGACTTCAGCAACAATTGCTTGTTTGTCTTGAAGGTTTAAAGCCATCTTGGATTTACTCCTGGTTGTCGTTACACCACTCACTATTATCACAACAGTGAGAGTTATTTCGGTGCAGTCCCAGAAGAAAGTTTATCTATTCAAAAAATAAATTATGCTTTCTGTCAGTTCGGGCACCATCTACGTAGGTACGATTAAGTCATTTATCAAACAGACAAATAACGCCTACGGTCTTGGACGGAGACTGGGTCATAGTTCTAAGAACTAAAATCAGCCCCAACCACAAATATTAGGCGCA
The DNA here is from genome assembly GCF_963874335.1 of Vibrio sp. V10_P2A27P122. NCBI lineage: Bacteria > Pseudomonadati > Pseudomonadota > Gammaproteobacteria > Vibrionales > Vibrionaceae > Vibrio > Vibrio sp. V10_P2A27P122. The sequence continues at coordinate 11,412 of NZ_CAWNHY010000294.1, forward strand.
GAATTATACACAAATTCCACACCTAATCAAATGTATTATTACGCTTGAGCGTTTAGCGTGTTCTGATCAACAGCAACACCAGCACCCATCGTAGTAGAAATGCTTACTTTCTTCAGGTAAGTACCCTTAGCAGAAGAAGGTTTCGCTTTCTTAAGTGCAACTAGAAGAGCTTCTAAGTTCTCTTGAAGTTGGTTAGTTTCGAAAGAAACTTTACCGATAGTTGTGTGGATGATGCCGTTTTTGTCGTTACGGTAACGAACCTGACCTGCTTTAGCGTTCTTAACCGCTTCAGCAACGTTAGGAGTTACAGTACCAACTTTAGGGTTTGGCATTAGACCGCGAGGACCAAGAATGGTACCTAGTTGACCTACAACGCGCATTGCATCTGGAGAAGCAACAACAACGTCAAAGTTCATTTCGCCTTTCTTCACTAGCTCAGCTAGATCTTCCATACCCACTAAATCTGCACCAGCAGCTTTAGCCGCTTCAGCGTTTGCACCTTGAGTGAACACTGCAACACGTACTTCACGACCAGTACCGTGTGGCAGAACAGTTGCACCACGTACGTTTTGGTCAGATTTACGAGCATCAATGCCAAGGTTCACAGCAACGTCTACAGACTCAACGAATTTAGCCGTTGCAAGTTCTTTAAGAAGAGCTACAGCTTCGTTGATTTCGTATTCTTTAGTTGCGTCAACTTTCTCACGGATAGTGCGCATACGCTTAGTTAGTTTTGCCATGATATTAACCCTCTACCACTAAGCCCATTGAACGAGCAGTACCCGCAATAGAACGTTTCATCGCTTCAATGTCAGCACCAGTCATATCAGCCGCTTTCGCTTCTGCAATTTCTTGGATTTGAGCATCAGTAACCGTGCCCACTTTTTCAGTGTTTGGACGGCCTGAACCAGACTTGATGCCTGCAGCTTTCTTCAGAAGAACAGCAGCTGGAGCAGTCTTAGTTACGAACGTGAAAGAACGGTCGCTGTATACAGTGATAACAACTGGAGTAGGTAAGCCTTTCTCCATTGATTCTGTTCTTGCGTTGAACGCTTTACAGAATTCCATGATGTTAACGCCACGTTGACCTAGTGCAGGACCAACTGGTGGACTTGGGTTCGCCATACCAGATGCAACTTGCAACTTGATATAAGCTTCAACTTTCTTAGCCATGATATTTCCTAAATGTGGGTACAAACGCCAATCAGCTGATCAGCTCCCCGGTTACTTTGTCATAAAGACGTGTAAATAAGGCGCGAAATTATAATCACATTTCACGCCCTTAACAACCCTAAAAGGTGTTTTTTTAATCAAGCTTATCGACTTGGCCAAACTCAAGTTCAACAGGAGTTGCACGACCAAAGATAGATACTGACACTTTAATGCGGCTCTTCTCGTAATCCACTTCTTCAACGGTGCCGTTGAAATCAGCAAATGGACCTTCATTAACACGAACCACTTCACCTGCTTCAAACATCGTCTTAGGACGCGGAGCTTCGCTCGCTTTCTCTAGACGATTAAGAATCGCATCGGCTTCTTTGTCAGTGATAGGTGCAGGACGATCGGAGGTTCCACCAATGAAACCCATTACACGAGGAACACTACGAACTAAGTGCCAGGACTCATCATTCATGAGCATCTGTACCAATACATAGCCTGGGAAGAACTTGCGCTCACTTTTACGGCGTTGACCTGCACGCATTTCAACAACTTCTTCGGTTGGAACAAGAACTTCACCGAAGAATTCTTCCATTGCGTGCATCTTGATATGCTCACGCAGCGATTGCGCTACGCGGCCTTCAAATCCAGAGAAGGCTTGAACTACATACCAGCGTTTTTTAGGAGCTTCACTCATGTATTAAACCCTCTATACCCCAGTCACGAAAGCGACAAGACGAACCATAATGCCGTCGATGCCCCAAAGTGCTAGAGCCATTACGATACTTACAGCTAAAACGATTAATGTTGTTTGCATGGTTTCTTGACGTGTCGGCCATACCACTTTGCGAACTTCCATACGAGATTCACGCGCAAACGCAATCGCCGCTTTTCCTTTTGTGGTTGTCGCAGCAATACCGAGTGCTGCAATAATCAACGCAACCACACCTGCAGCACGAAGCACTACAGACATTTCACCATACAGGTAATTACCCACAACAGCGGCAGCTAACAGAGCAAAAGTGACAATCCACTTAAATGTGTCTGCTGCACTTGAGCTATCAGGAATTTCAGCATTGTTTGCTTTCATAAACCAACCTGTTACAAGTCTTAACATAGACGACAACAACCCCGCTGTTGCAGGGCAAATCCATAGCACAGGTAAAGCTACCTATACATACTCATCAAGATAGAAATGTCTCTATCTTAAATCCTTTGCACTGGCTTTATCGACCAACAAATCGACAACGACCAAATTTAGTGCAGAAAAAGGGCATCAAATGATGCCCTTTTTGGTAGTCGTTAGTCAAATACTATTCGTATTTAAACGGCTAAATCAGCAATTAAGCGATAACTTTAGCAACAACACCAGCACCTACTGTACGACCGCCTTCACGGATCGCGAAACGTAGACCTTCATCCATCGCGATTGGAGCGATTAGCTCTACAACCATTTGGATGTTGTCACCTGGCATTACCATCTCTACGCCTTCTGGTAGAGAGATATCGCCTGTTACGTCCGTTGTACGGAAGTAGAACTGTGGACGGTAGCCTTTGAAGAACGGAGTATGACGGCCGCCTTCATCTTTAGACAATACATACACTTCTGACTCGAACTTAGTGTGTGGAGTGATTGAACCTGGTTTCGCTAGTACTTGACCACGTTCTACTTCATCACGCTTAGTACCACGTAGAAGTGCACCAACGTTCTCACCTGCACGACCTTCGTCAAGCAGCTTACGGAACATCTCAACACCTGTACAAGTCGTTGTGATTGTGTCTTTGATACCAATGATCGCAACTTCGTCACCTACACGTAGGATACCGCGCTCGATACGGCCAGTTACTACTGTACCACGACCTTGGATTGAGAATACGTCTTCGATTGGTAGTAGGAATGCTTGGTCTACTGCACGCTCAGGCTCTGGAATGTAAGTGTCTAGCGCTTCAGCAAGTTCAATGATTTTCGCTTCCCACTGCTCTTCGCCGTTTAGTGCGCCTAGTGCAGAACCTTGGATAACTGGTAGGTCATCACCTGGGAAATCGTACTCAGATAGAAGCTCACGAACTTCCATTTCTACTAGCTCTAGAAGCTCTTCATCATCAACCATATCACATTTATTCATGAATACGATGATGTAAGGAATACCAACTTGGCGACCAAGTAGGATGTGCTCACGAGTTTGTGGCATTGGGCCATCTGTTGCAGCAACAACTAGGATACCGCCGTCCATTTGCGCAGCACCTGTGATCATGTTTTTAACATAGTCAGCGTGTCCTGGGCAGTCTACGTGTGCGTAGTGGCGTGCTGGTGTATCGTACTCTACGTGAGAAGTATTGATTGTA
>NZ_CAWNHY010000295.1:0-14715 GCF_963874335.1 Vibrio sp. V10_P2A27P122
AAAAATAGAATAGATGAGTAGATAAATTAAGGTTGGCATAGATTAATGCTGACCAAATATTGATTAATTTTTTTGAATGGTAATAAAAATGAAAGCATCAAAATTACAGTTGCTGTACTTAGCCGCGCTCTCTATGCTTGGCTTCATTGCCACAGATATGTACCTCCCTGCCTTTAAAGCGATGGAAATGGACTTTGCCACAGGGCCAGAGCAAATAGCCTTGTCTCTCACCGTTTTTCTGGTCGGCATGGCATTAGGTCAACTGGTGTGGGGCTTAGCTTCCGATAAATATGGTCACCGTAACACTTTAGCGGCTGGCCTAGTTCTCTTCACGTTAGCATCATTTGGTTTAGCTTTTAGCGAGCAGGTGTGGCAATTATTAGCGTTGCGCTTTGTGCAAGCTTTAGGGGTGTGTGCTCCCGCAGTGATCTGGCAAGCAATGGTAATTCAACGCTACCCAGCTAAAACAAGCCAGCAAATATTCGCCACCATCATGCCTTTGGTCGCGCTTTCACCCGCGCTTGCACCTCAATTAGGCGTCTTACTGGCCGATAACTTTGGTTGGCACAGTATTTTTGTGACATTGACATTAATGGGCGTTGCGCTTGTAGCCTGTACTTTTGCTCAAAAAAATGAACAATCACAACCCAAACAAACCTCAATTAAGCAAGATATCAAAGCTCTGCTCAGCACTAAAACCTACTTGGGTAATGTGATGATGTTTGCTTGTGCTTCTGCGGCCTTCTTTGCTTACTTGACTGGGATGCCAGAGATTATGGCACGCCTTGGTTATGCCGCTAAAGATATCGGTTTGAGTTTTATTCCTCAAACGATCGCTTTCATGGTTGGTGGCTACTTAGGTAAGGTGGGAGTGAATAAATTTGGTGACGAAAAAGTGCTCAAGCAGTTGATTGGCCTCTTCAGCGTTGCCACTTTATTAGTATTCATTGCATCACAGTGGCAACTGACCTCCATTTGGCCAATTTTGGCACCGTTTTGCTTAATAGCAGTTGCCAACGGAGCGCTTTACCCTATCGTGGTGAACCGCGCACTATCGAGTGCCAAACAAAGCCCAGCCACTGCAGCGGGTTTACAAAATAGCTTACAAATCTGCGTTAGTAGTTTAGCCAGCGCATTGGTCGCAACGTTAGCCAGCCAAGCACAAATGGTGACGGGTATTGCAATTATGATTTGTATGGGTGGGCTATGGATTGGCTATATCGTCTCGAACCGCGAACTTTCTCAGCACTTCACCGCACCAGATAATGCACGCGTAGTCAGCGATGAAGAGTAAGTCTTTTAATAAGAACTGATACAAAAAGCCGCTCATGATGAGCGGCTTTTTAATCGTTTATTTGTTAGCTACGCTTAACCGGACGCTTCCAACCATTGATTTTGCGCTCTTTCGCGCGAGTGATGACTAACTCACCTTCAGCAACGTTACTGCTTAGCGTAGTGCCAGCACCAATCGTTGCACCATTGGCGATCGTTACAGGAGCAATCAACTGGCTGTCTGAACCGACAAACACATCATCACCAATTGTGGTTTTGAATTTATTGACACCATCGTAATTACAAGTGATAACGCCAGCTCCGACATTAACACGCTGGCCAATTTCGGCATCACCAAGATAAGTTAAGTGATTGGCTTTTGAACCTTCACCCAAACGAGTATTTTTTACTTCTACGAAATTACCCACGTGCGCATCATTACGCAGTTCAGCACCAGGACGTAAACGGGTAAAAGGCCCAACGGTACAGTTTTCTGCAACGGTTGCCCCTTCAATGACGCTGTATGGGCGGATCACTGTGTTGTCATCAATTTCGCAATCTTTAAGCACGCAACCCATGCCGATAATTACGTTATCACCCAAAGAGACATTTCCTTCGATGATGACGTTTGCATCAATCTCAACATCCATCCCACACTGTAATTCACCACGCAGATCAAAACGCGTAGGATCGCGTAGCATCACACCTTGTTCTAATAGCTTTTTCGCTTGTGTTGCTTGATAAGCACGCTCTAAACGAGCCAGTTGAGCGCGATCATTTACCCCTTCCACTTCAATAGAGCTGGCAGGATGAACAGCCTCAACTGCGCGGCCTTCATTGTGCGCTGCAGCGATAACATCTGTCAGATAATATTCGCCTTGTGCGTTCTCATTACTTAAGCCTGACAACCAGCGTTTGAGATCGCGCCCCGTTGCCACCATCACGCCCGTATTGACCTCTTTAATTAACTTTTGCTCATCAGTGGCATCTTTTTGTTCAACAATTGCCACCACAGGGCCATGCTTACGCACGATACGGCCATAACCGGTTGGGTTATCCAGTACCACTGTCAGCAAGGCTATTCCATCATTAGGCTGTGCATCTAACAAGCTTTCCACGGTTTCTTCCGAGATCAATGGAACATCACCGTACAACACGAGGATCTTCTCATCGTCTTGGAAATGAGGCGAGGCTTGATCAACGGCATGGCCAGTTCCTAATTGATCCGCTTGCAGCACCCAGTTAACCGACTCTTCGGCAAGCGCTTGCTGCATTTGTTCACCACCATGACCATAAACTAAGTGGATATTTTGGGCACCTAAGCTATTGCACGTATCAATTACGTGTTTCACCATTGGCTTACCCGCCAGTGTGTGCAGCACTTTAGGCATATTAGAATACATTCGAGTACCTTTACCTGCTGCGAGGATCACTGCGCTAAATTTCATTGACAACCTATTGACGTTAAAAAAGTTAAGCCGCATTTTAGCGGTAATTAAAGAGATAGTTAATTTAACTAAATAATTTTCTGTTAAAAAATAAGCAAAAAGGCGACCTATAGGTCGCCTTTTTACATCACGTCTTAATTATAAAACACATTAACGACGTTTTTTGGTCAGCTCGATAACTCGTAACTGAGCCATGGCTTTAGCCAGTTCACTGGCCGCTTGTGCGAAGTTCATATCGCCATGCTGATTTGAAATATTCTCTTCAGCTTTGCGTTTGGCTTCTTCTGCCTTAGCTGCGTCTAGTTCTTCACCACGAATTGCCGTATCAGCCAGTACTGTAGCAGTACCCGGTTGCACTTCGACAATACCACCCGAAACATAAATAATTTCTTCGTGGCCGTGTAGCTTAACGATACGCACCATACCAGGCTTAATAGCGGTCAGCAGCGGTGTGTGACCATGGAAAATTCCCAGTTCACCTTCGCTACCGGTCACCTGAAACGTTTCGACTTGGCCAGAGAAGATTTTCTTCTCTGCACTGACGACGTCTAGGTGAAAGGTTATTGCTGCCATATCGCCTCCTAGTTAGCCTTATAGCTTCTTAGCATTCTCAATCGCATCGTCGATAGTACCGCAGTACATAAACGCTTGCTCTGGAATGTCATCGTATTCACCAGATAGAAGACCTTTGAAGCCACGTAGCGTCTCTTTTAGAGGTACGTAAACACCAGGGTCACCTGTAAATACTTCAGCTACGTGATAAGGCTGAGTTAGAAAACGTTCAATCTTACGTGCACGTGATACAACTTGCTTATCCGATTCAGACAACTCGTCCATACCCAAGATCGCAATGATGTCTTTCAGCTCTTTGTAGCGCTGAAGCGTCTGCTGAACGCCACGAGCGATGTCGTAGTGCTCTTGACCTACGACGAGTGGGTCTAGCTGACGAGACGTTGAATCGAGTGGGTCGATCGCTGGGTATAGGCCCATTGCTGCGATGTTACGGTTAAGTACAACCGTTGCATCCAAGTGCGCGAACGTTGTGGCTGGAGACGGGTCCGTCAAGTCATCTGCTGGTACATATACCGCCTGTACAGACGTGATAGAACCTTGCTTAGTTGACGTAATACGCTCCTGAAGCACACCCATTTCTTCTGCAAGAGTAGGTTGGTAACCTACCGCTGAAGGCATACGACCTAGCAGTGCTGATACTTCCGTACCGGCAAGCGTGTAACGGTAGATGTTATCGATGAACAGAAGTACGTCACGACCTTCGTCACGGAAACGTTCTGCCATTGTCAAACCCGTCAGTGCAACACGTAGACGGTTGCCTGGTGGCTCGTTCATCTGTCCGTAAACCATCGCTACTTTTGATTTTTCAGGCTCTTCGATGTTTACAACACCTGCTTCCTGCATCTCATAGTAGAAATCGTTACCTTCACGAGTACGTTCACCAACACCCGCAAATACTGAAAGACCTGAGTGTTGCAGTGCGATGTTGTTGATAAGCTCCATCATGTTAACGGTCTTACCTACACCTGCACCACCAAATAGACCGATTTTACCACCCTTAGAGAATGGACAAACCAAATCGATTACTTTTACACCGGTTTCAAGAAGAGCAGTTTCGTTTGATTGCTCTTCATAGCTTGGAGCTGGACGGTGGATAGAGTAAAGCTCTTCCGCACCGATTTCACCACGCTCATCAATCGCATCACCAAGCACGTTCATGATACGACCTAAAGTCTTAATACCGACTGGTACTGAAATTGGAGCGCCAGTATTTTCAACTACCAAACCACGACGTAAACCATCAGAGCTACCCATTACGATTGCGCGAATCACGCCACCGCCAAGCTGCTGTTGAACTTCAAGAACGAGACGTTCTTTTGAATCCACAACATTCAGAGCATCGTAAACACTTGGTACTTCGCCCTGTGGGAACTCTACGTCGACTACCGCACCGATGATCTGTACGATCTTACCTGTAGCCATCGTTAATCCTCTAAACTGTTTGTTTTACCTAAGCTTAAACCGCTGCTGCACCAGAAACGATTTCCGATAGTTCTTGTGTAATCGCCGCCTGACGGGCTTTGTTATACACAAGCTGTAAATCATCAATCAAGTTGCTTGCGTTATCGGTAGCTGCTTTCATCGCAATCATTCGAGCAGCTTGCTCACAAGCAAGATTCTCAACCACACCCTGATAAACCTGAGACTCTACATAACGCAGCAATAGTGCATCGAGTAGAGGCTTTGGTTCAGGCTCATAGATGTAGTCCCAAGAATGTTCGCGTTTCATCTCTTCGCTATTCGATCTAGGCAAAGGTAGTAATTGATCGATCGTTGGTTCTTGAACCATAGTATTCACAAATTTGTTGAACACTACGTATAGGCGATCCAACTCACCTGCATCATATTTCTTCAGCATAACACCAACGGAACCGATCAAATCTTCCAAGGTTGGGCTATCGCCCAAACCAGAGACTTGAGCAGCGACTTTAGCGCCACTGTTTCTAAAGAAAGCCGTTGCCTTTGAGCCCACAATTGCCAGCTCAACCTCAGCACCTTTCTCCGACCAATCTTTCATGTCATGTAGAGCTTTTTTGAACAAGTTCACGTTCAAACCACCACACAAACCACGGTCTGTTGAAATAATGATGTAACCAACACGTTTGGCTTCGCGCTCTTCTAGATAAGGATGACGATATTCTAGATTTGCACTCGCCACATGACCGATCACTTTACGCATTGTTTCAGCGTATGGACGAGAAGCTTCCATGCCGTCTTGCGAACGACGCATTTTTGAAGCTGCTACCATTTCCATCGCTTTCGTAATTTTCTGCGTGCTTTTAACACTACCGATTTTATTACGTATCTCTTTTGCGCCGGCCATCGTTTTACTCTCTTTTAAGGTAATCCGTTATTGGTCAGTGGTGACCCTAAGGTCACCCACCAATTACCAGGTCTGGGTTGCCTTGAAATCGTCAACCAGTTTCTTGAACTGAGCTTCGATTTCATCGTTATAAGCACCCGATTTGTCGATATCTTTTACAAGATCAACATATTGACCACGAGCATACGACAGTAGAGCAGATTCAAAATCAGCCAGTTTATTCAACGCAACATCATTTAAATAACCACGCTCTGCCGCAAAGATAACCAACGCTTGGTCAAACACAGACATCGGAGCATATTGTTTCTGCTTCATCAGCTCTGTTACTTTCTGACCATGGTTTAGCTGTCTCTTCGTCGCTTCATCAAGATCTGACGAGAACTGAGCAAATGCAGCAAGTTCGCGGTACTGTGCAAGCGCGGTACGGATACCACCTGACAGTTTCTTGATGATTTTCGTCTGAGCGGCACCACCTACACGAGATACTGAAATACCAGGGTCAACGGCTGGGCGAACACCCGCGTTGAATAGTTCAGTTTGTAGGAAGATCTGACCATCGGTAATCGAGATTACGTTAGTCGGTACGAATGCTGAAACGTCACCCGCTTGTGTTTCAATGATAGGTAGCGCGGTTAAAGAACCGGTTTTACCTTTCACTTCACCCTTAGTGAAACGTTCTACATACTCTTCGCTGACACGAGCAGCACGCTCAAGTAGACGAGAGTGGAGATAGAAAACGTCACCTGGGAATGCTTCACGGCCTGGTGGGCGTTTGAGTAGTAGTGAGATCTGACGGTAAGCAACCGCTTGTTTAGATAAGTCATCATAAACAATCAGTGCATCTTCACCGCGATCGCGGAAGTATTCACCCATTGCACAACCTGCATATGGCGCAAGGTATTGCAATGCCGCGGATTCAGAAGCCGATGCAACAACCACAACTGTGTTTGCAAGCGCGCCGTGCTCTTCTAATTTGCGTACTACGTTAGCGATAGTTGAGGCTTTTTGGCCAATCGCAACATAGATAGAGTAAATACCTGAATCTTTTTGGTTAATAATTGCGTCGATCGCCATTGCTGTTTTACCAGTTTGACGGTCACCGATGATAAGTTCACGTTGGCCACGACCGATTGGGATCATAGAGTCAACTGACTTATAGCCGGTTTGTACTGGTTGATCGACTGATTTACGGTCGATTACACCAGGTGCAATCATTTCAACAGGTGAAGACAATTTCGCTTCGATAGGTCCTTTACCATCGATAGGCTGACCGAGTGTATTCACTACGCGACCTAACAATTCAGGACCAACTGGCACTTCAAGAATACGACCAGAACCTGTTACTTTCATGCCTTCCTTAAGGTCAGCATATGGGCCCATGACAACCGCACCAACCGAGTCACGCTCAAGGTTAAGTGCAAGTGCATAACGGCCACTCGGTAATTCAATCATTTCACCTTGCATCACGTCCGCTAGGCCGTGAATGCGAATGATACCATCGCTTACCGATACGATAGTACCTTCATTGCGAGCTTCACTAACAACGTCGAAAGATTCGATACGTTGTTTAATTAGATCGCTAATTTCCGTGGAATTAAGTTGCATGCTCCAATCCCCATCAAGACTGTAATGCATCGCTCAGGCGGTTTAAACGACCGCGGGCTGAGTTATCGATGACAAGGTCTCCGGCTCGAATTATAACCCCACCAAGTAGGGTCTCATCTATACTGCAATTCAGCTGAACTTTGCGTTCAAGACGCTGCTCAAGTTTGGTGCTGATATTGACAAGCTGTTCATCAGAAAGCTCAGTTGCTGAAATCACTTCAACATCCATCTGCTTCTCATGCTCTTGTTTCAGAGCAAAGAACTGTTCACTAACATCAGGAAGAGCCTTTAATCGGCCATTCTCAGCCATCACCTTTAACAGGTTCTGGCCATAAACATCAAACTGTTCGCCACAAATTGCGATGAAAATTTCCGCTAATTTCTCAGCCGAAACAGAGCCCGTTAGTAGCTCTTTCATTTGCTCGTTCTTTGCGACCTCGGCAGCAAAAGCTAACATCTGACCCCATTGGTCAAGTTGCTTTTTCTCTACCGCAAAATCGAATGCTGCTTTAGCATAGGGGCGTGCAATTGTAGTCAAATCAGACATAAAGCGCCCCCATCCTTAAAGCCTTGCAGTAATGTTGTCGAGAATATCTTTGTGCGCATCTTTATCGATAGAACGCTCAAGGATTTTCTCAGCACCAGCTACAGCCAGAGTTGCAACTTGTTTACGCAGCTCATCGCGGGCACGGTTACGTTCAGATTCAAGTTCAGCTTCCGCTTGAGCAAGGATTTTCTGGCGTTCTGCCTGAGCTTCCTCACGTGCTTCGTCTAAAATTTGAGCTTTACGTTTATTTGCCTGTTCGATGACCTCAGTTGCAGTGCGCTTCGCTTCTTTCATTTGTTCAGAAGCGTTGGCTTGTGCTAGATCCAAGTTTTTAGCAGCGCGCTCAGCGGCTGAAAGACCGTCAGCAATTTTCTTCTGACGCTCTTCGATCGCATTCATGATTGGCGGCCATACATATTTCATGCAGAACCACACAAACAGTGCAAACGCGATTGCTTGACCTAGCAGAGTTGCGTTCATATTCACAACAGCTACCCCTCTATTTGTTCACCAACGAAAAGTATTAATCAACGACAAATCATCAATTTGTGTGATCGGTTGATTAACCTAGTTGACCAACAAATGGGTTCGCGAAAGTGAATAGAAGCGCAATTACGATACCGATCATAGGAACCGCATCAAGTAGACCCGCGATGATAAACATCTTAACTTGTAGCATAGGAGCCATTTCTGGTTGACGAGCAGCACCTTCAAGGAATTTACCGCCTAGAAGTGCGAAACCAATCGCTGTACCAAGAGAAGCAAGACCGACGATAATACCTACGGCGATTGCAGAAAAGCTCAGTAAAGTTTCCATTACTATCTCCAATTTATAGTTGTTGGCTTATGTGCCCAAATAAAAAGCTTTAAAAAATTAATGATCACTATCTTCGTGTGCCATTGATAGATAAACAATAGTCAGCATCATGAACACGAAAGATTGAATCAGAATTACCAGAATATGGAAAATCGCCCACGGTAGTGAACCCATCCATTGTAGCCACCATGGTAGCATCGCTGCGATAAGAATAAATACCACCTCACCTGCGAACATGTTACCGAATAGACGCATACCGAGTGAGAGAGGTTTCGCAAGTAACGATACCACTTCAATAAGTAGGTTAAACGGAATCATGGTCCAGTGATTGAATGGATGTAGAGCTAATTCTTTCGCAAAACCACCTAGGCCTTTCACTTTGATGCTGTAGTAAATCATCAGAGCAAATACGCCTAGAGCCATAGCCATGGTGATATTCACATCAGCTGACGGAACCACTTTTAGATAAGGGATACCAAGCCAATGTTGTGCTGGATACGGTAAGAAATCGATGGGCACTAAGTCCATGATGTTCATTAACAATACCCAACAAAAGATAGTCAGTGCCAGCGGTGCTATAAGTGGATTGCGTCCATGAAAGGTGTCTTTGACGTTTTGATCGACAAATTCTACCAATATTTCAACAAAACACTGCAGCTTACCGGGTACACCCGCTGTTGCTTTCTTTGCTACAGAGCGAAATATCCATAGGAATATTAAGCCAGTAAACAAGGAAAAAAACAGGCTATCGATATGTACGTTCCAGAAACTCGTCTCACTAATTGACAGCCCCAAATCGTAATGCTCAGAAATCTTCGCAAGAGAGAGGTTCGTCAAGTGGTGTTCAATGTATCCGGACGATGTTAGCGCTTCACCTGGCGCAGCCATAACTCATCCTATTTTTTGTTGTTAATGAATAGCACTGGCGCACAGATATTAATACCTAGAGCCAGCAAATAGGTTAGTTTGAGGGGAACGAGTTCCACCTGCATATACATGTAGGCAACACAGAACAGTGCAACTGTGATGAGGATCTTGAGTACTTCGCCAGTGTAGAAAGAGGCCGCGACTTGCTTCGCAGCACGAGCTCCACTAAACATAAAAGCACACAGCGCAAAAACCGCATTGGCAATGACAAAGATGCCACCCCCAATCAGCGCAGAAAAGCCCCATTCAGCATTTACAGCTACCGCCATTCCTGCCGCCACAAAAATAACCGCGCCAGACTGGATCATTAACAATCGCTTAGCAAGCTCTCGTCCTGGTCTAGCCAACGCAGCTACCATGTATTCGTACCTCTAGTAATATCCTCAGCTCATCTACAACATAGGGCTGGGAAATTGGCGAAAATTATACGGTGAGTCGAACTGATTGCAATTGAAAGACAGCAAAAAGTTACAATTTTGTTTACAAACCGACAACTTTCAAATAAAAAAACGTTTTTTGCATAATTGACTTAAATCAATTATCTCATTTAGCTTTCTAGCTTGGCAATTAGTTGCTCTAATTTGTGAGGCTCATCAAGACTAATCGTCATTTTGGCTTTGCCACCTTTTGAACGAATGATCGACACTTTAGCCCCTAACATTTCACTCAATCTTTGTGACATTTGTTGTGCATCTAAGTCTTCCGATGCCGATCCGTCCTCAGAAGGCTGTGTTAGACACTTTTTCACTAATTGCTCAGTTTGTCTCACGGTCAGCTGTTTTGCGGCCACACGTTGTGCAATTTCAATTTGTTGATCGCCTTCGAGCATCAATAATGCTCGTGCATGGCCCATTTCAAGCTGCTTGGTTTCCACTAAACGCTTCACGCCATCCGCCAATTGATTTAAGCGTAATAAGTTACTCACGGTAGTGCGTGATTTACCAATCACATCAGCCACCTGTTGGTGAGTGAGCTTAAATTCGTCTTGCAACCGCTCTAAAGCTTGTGCTTCTTCAATCGCATTCAAATCTTCGCGTTGAATATTTTCTATCAGTGCCATCGCAATCGCAGCGCGATCTTGCACATTTTTTATCAAACAGGGCACTTGCTTTAAACCTGCTTGTTTTGCAGCACGCCAACGGCGTTCACCTGCAATAATTTCATAGCCGCCAAGCTCTAAACGTCTTACCACGATCGGCTGGATAATACCTTGCGATTGGATAGACGCAGATAGCTCTTCCAACGCTTCTGCCGACATATCTTTACGTGGTTGATACATGCCAGGTTTCAAATTTGATACCGCGATATCCATTAATTCGCCATCAGAAGAGAGTGCTTGGCTATGTGAGGCGGCTTGCTCCTTTTCACGAGCAAGAGAACTGGTTGCGAGCAATGCATCCAATCCTTTTCCTAAACCACGTTTAGTCATGTAGACGAATTCCTTTAGTTGAGATTATGCGGGTATTTCTTCTCGACGAAGCATTTCGCCAGCTAAGGCGAGATATGCTTTTGCCCCAGCTGAATACTTGTCGTAGTACATTGCTGGCTTGCCATAACTTGGCGCTTCAGCAAGACGGACATTACGAGGAATAACGGTGCGATAGACTTTGTTTCCAAAGTGCTTTTTCAGTTGATCGGATACTTCATTGGCTAGGCGATTACGCGGATCGTACATCGTTCGAAGTAACCCTTCGATTTTCAGGTTTTCGTTGACTACCGCGGCTAACTTGCTGATGGTATCCATTAACGCCGTTAAACCTTCTAATGCAAAATACTCACATTGCATTGGCACTAACACAGAATCCGCTGCGGCCATGGCGTTGATTGTAAGAAGATTTAAAGAAGGAGGACAATCAATAAAGATGAAATCATAGTTATCACGAACTGGCGCGAGGGCATTTTTCAAACGCACTTCGCGAGCAAATACTTCCATTAATTTGATTTCAGCGGCTGTCACGTCTCCGTTCGCCGCAATCAAATCGTAGTGTCCCGTTGTTTTGCGACATACGACTTCATCAAAAGGAGTGTCTTCGACCAACAATTCGTACGCGGTTGCATCTACTTGATACTTATCAACACCACTGGCCATCGTTGCATTGCCTTGTGGGTCGAGATCGATCACTAAAACTTTACGCTTAGTCGCCGCCATAGAGGCCGCTAAGTTAATGCACGTTGTTGTTTTTCCTACGCCACCTTTCTGGTTGGCGATTGCTACGATTTTGCCCACGGTATGCCTCGCTGTTATCCCTTGCGAGATAAGATTACAAGATGACGGTCACCTTCCAACTCAGGAACTTTCAAAGCTTTGACATCAGTCACAGAACACCACTCAGGTAGTGTGGCTATTTCCTCATCTGGCCGTTGTCCTTTCAGGGCTAAAAATCGGCCCGATGTTTCTTTTGGTAAATGGTGACACCATTCCACCATATCGAGCATTGAAGCAAACGCACGGCTCAGTACGCCATCAAATTTTACTTCCGGCTGAAACTCTTCGACTCGACTTTGAATCGTGGTCACATTTTTAATACCAAGCTCATGCAGAACTTGTTTAATAAAACGAATGCGCTTACCTAAACTATCGAGTAAGTAAAAGGTTTTATCAGGATTCATGATAGCGAGAGGTATTCCAGGTAAACCAGGCCCAGTACCAACGTCGATAAAACGCTCACCCTGTAAGTGAGGACTTACCACTATACTATCTAAAATATGTTTCACCAACATATCCATAGGATCGCGCACTGAGGTGAGATTGTAGGCTTTGTTCCATTTATTCAGCAGTTCCACGTAACCGACTAATTGGCTACGTTGCTGCTCATTGACCTCGAGATCGGTTTGACCAATTAAATCATCGAGACGCGTTCTTAACTCGCTCATGCGGCGTCTTCCCCTTTCTTCAGTACACCTTGCTTTTTCAAATAAACCAATAAGATAGAAATAGCAGCTGGTGTAATACCAGAAATACGAGAGGCAATACCAACTGTTTCAGGCTTGGCATTGTTAAGCTTAAGGATCACTTCGTTGGACAAGCCTTTGACCTGTTTATAGTCAAGATCCAGTGGCAATTTAGTGTGCTCATGGCGCAATGATTTGTCGATCTCATCTTGCTGACGCTGAATATAACCATCGTATTTGATTTGAATTTCAACTTGCTCAGCCGCTTCACTATCGTTCAATGCTGGTGCAAATGACTCAAGAGACGTGAGCTGTTGATAGGTGATTTCAGGTCGACGTAGTAGATCTTCACCACTTGCTTCACGAGACATGGGTGTTTTGAGCAACGCATTCAGTGCATCAACACCAACGGAGTTCGGGTTCATCCACGTTTGTTTCAAACGTTGACGCTCGATTTCCATGTTTTCCATTTTTTGATTAAAACGCGCCCAGCGCACATCATCGACTAAACCTAACTCTCTGGCTTTTTCGGTTAAACGCAAATCGGCGTTATCTTCGCGTAGCAGTAAGCGATATTCAGCGCGAGAGGTAAACATGCGATAAGGTTCTTTGGTACCCATAGTGGAAAGATCATCGATCAACACGCCCATGTAAGCTTGATCACGGCGTGGACTCCAGCCTTCTTTTTCTTGGCTAAATAAGCTTGCATTCAAACCAGCCATTAACCCTTGCGCTGCCGCCTCTTCGTATCCGGTGGTGCCGTTGATTTGACCAGCAAAGAACAAACCACTGATGAATTTGGTTTCATAGGTTTGTTTTAAATCTTGTGGATTGAAAAAATCGTACTCGATGGCGTAACCCGGACGAACAATATGTGCGTTTTCAAACCCTTTCATTGAGCGAACGATCTGCACTTGTACATCAAACGGTAAGCTGGTGGAAATACCGTTAGGGTAGAGTTCTGTCGTGGTCAAACCTTCAGGCTCGATAAAAATTTGATGGCTATTTTTGTCGGCAAAACGCATGACTTTGTCTTCGATCGATGGGCAGTAGCGTGGGCCGATACCTTCGATGACACCTGCGTACATCGGACTACGATCAAGATTGGCACGGATCACATCATGCGTTTTATCGTTGGTATGCGTGATGTAGCATGGTATTTGACGTGGATGCTGTTCACGTTGTCCCATGAAGGAAAAAACAGGCGTTGGGTTATCACCGTGTTGTGTTTCTAACACTGAGAAGTCCACGCTACGGGCATCGATCCTTGGTGGCGTACCCGTTTTTAAACGATCGACTCGAAACGGCAGTTCACGTAAACGTTGCGCTAATGCGATCGATGGAGGATCTCCTGCGCGGCCTCCTGAGAAGTTTTCAAGACCAATGTGGATCTTTCCACCAAGGAAGGTGCCTACCGTCAATACCACCGCTTTGGCGTGGAATTTGAGGCCCATTTGAGTCACAACGCCCATTACACGATCATTTTCAACGATAAGATCATCGACCGCTTGTTGGAACAAAGTTAAGTTTGGCGTATTTTCAAGCACATCACGCACATACGATTTGTAAAGCGCACGATCTGCTTGGGCTCGAGTCGCTCGAACCGCTGGCCCTTTTGAGGCATTGAGTGTTCTAAATTGAATACCTGCATGATCAATCGCTTGTGCCATTAGACCGCCCATGGCATCGACTTCTTTAACCAGATGTCCTTTACCAATTCCGCCGATCGCAGGATTGCACGACATCTGTCCTAGAGTCTCAATGTTATGGGTAAGCAATAGCGTACTTTGACCAGTACGAGCTGCAGCGAGAGCGGCTTCCGTTCCAGCATGGCCACCACCGACCACAATGACGTCAAATTTTTCGTGATAAAGCATGAACCGACCTCAGGTATTCAATGAAGCATGGACTGACAAAAGAGGCGTATTCTACCTGCTTTCCACTGGCTAGAAAATCGCTTTTCTGCTTTTTTAATCTGAGCTTGGTAAGTTAATAATATATAAGATCTATATAGAGATCTTTTATTAGATCTATTATTAGGATCGAGCATATCTGTGGATAACCGATAAATGATCAACAAGATCATGGTTTTTAAGAGGATCACAAGCTGTGATCCTGACATGATCTAATCGTGTATTAGCTGGGATCAAAAAGGCTAGTTATACACAGGGTCTTAAAATGAATAAGTTATTAATTGGATAACTATAGGTTAATAACCGAATAACAGCATAGTTATACACATTAAAATATTTAAAATGGACTTAACTTTTCTATGGCGAGTATTGAGACAGTTATACACAGAGCTTAAGGG
>NZ_CAWNHY010000296.1:0-14611 GCF_963874335.1 Vibrio sp. V10_P2A27P122
GTCTAAATGATGTCCTATTTTCGCTTATTACTTGTGAATAGCAGCTTAGCTTTGTTCTCGTTTTGTGCCCTAGCTGCGCCTCCCGCTTCCTTTTCTCAAGCTAAAAAAGAAGCATTGAAAATCTATCATGATCATCCAGTGAGCTTTTACTGCGGTTGTGACATTGCATGGCAAGGTAAGAAAGGCACGCCCGACTTACAAGCTTGTGGTTACCAAGTTCGCAAACAACAAACTCGCGCCAGCCGTATTGAATGGGAACACGTCGTCCCTGCTTGGCAATTTGGCCACCAGCGTCAGTGCTGGCAACAAGGTGGGCGTAAAAATTGCACCAAAAATGATACTATTTTTCGTTCGATGGAAGCTGACCTTCACAACCTGACGCCGGCGATTGGCGAAGTTAACGGCGATCGTTCAAACTACAATTTCAGTCAGTGGAATGGCGTAGAAGGTGAAAGCTATGGCCGTTGTGAAATGCAGGTCGATTTTAAACAACGCAAAGTCATGCCACCCGATAGAGCACGTGGCTCAATTGCTCGTACCTATCTGTACATGAGCCAAAACTATGGCTTTCAGTTATCCAAGTCCCAAACACAACTAATGCAAGCGTGGAATCGCCAATACCCAGCCGATGAGTGGGAATGCAAACGCGATCAGCGAATTGCCAAAGTTCAAGGCAATCACAACCCATTTGTGCAGCAACAGTGCCGTTCATGAGGTACTTTTTGTGGGCCATTTTCGTGATTGAAACTCGCCCTTGCCCCTTGTTTTTTCAGTGTAAAGCATCCATGTTAATGGCTATTCAACGTCAGGTAGGAACTATCCATGCGTATCCCTAGAATTTATCATCCGACTCCTCTTCAACCCTCAAGCATTATTGCTCTCAATGATGATGCGGCTGGGCATATTGGCCGGGTGTTACGCATGCAAGCGGGCCAAGAAGTACTGCTTTTTGATGGCAGTGGCGCGGAATTTCCAGCGGAAATTACCGAGGTCAGCAAAAAAAATGTGCTGGTCAATGTGTTGAAAAGAGTCGAAAGCAGCTGTGAATCGCCTCTTAATTTACACCTTGGGCAGGTGATCTCGCGTGGAGACAAAATGGAGTTCACCATTCAAAAATCGGTCGAACTTGGCGTCAATACCATCACGCCTTTGATTTCTGAACGTTGCGGCGTGAAATTAGATGCCAAACGTTTTGAGAAAAAACTTGAACAGTGGCAAAAAATTGCAATCAGCGCTTGTGAGCAGTGCGGCCGCAATATAGTGCCGCTGATCCGCCCAATTATGCAGTTGGAAGAGTGGTGTGCCGAACCCAGTGATGCGCTCAAGCTCAACTTACATCCACGTGCGAAGTATTCGATTAATACCCTGCCTCAACCCATCAATAAAGTCCGTTTGTTGATTGGCCCTGAAGGGGGCTTATCAGAATCAGAAATTAGCATGACTGAACAGTACCATTTTGAAGAAACCTTGCTAGGCCCACGCGTACTGCGTACTGAAACTGCGGCCTTAACGGCTATTACTGCTCTTCAAGTTCGCTTTGGCGATCTTGGCTAACCGGAGAAAAACAATGATTAAACTTGGTATCGTCATGGACCCTATCTCGTCCATTAACATCAAAAAAGATTCCAGCTTTGCCATGTTGCTAGAAGCGCAGCGTCGTGGTTATGAAATCCACTATATGGAGATGAATGATCTACACTTAGATCAAGGTGTCGCTTTTGCCGATACCAAAGTGGTGACATTGAAAGAAGATCCGAATGGTTGGTATGAGTTTTTATCTGAGCAAACTATTCCACTGGCTGATCTCGATGCAGTGTTGATGCGTAAAGATCCGCCGTTTGACACTGAATATATCTACGCAACCTACATTCTAGAACGCGCAGAAGAAGCAGGAACATTAATCGTCAATAAGCCGCAAAGCTTACGTGACTGCAATGAGAAACTGTTTACGGCATGGTTCCCTGAACTAACGCCAACCACCATAGTGACGCGTAAAGCGGAAAAAATTAAAGCCTTCCGCGCGCAACATGGTGATGTGATTTTAAAACCGTTAGACGGTATGGGCGGGGCATCTATCTTCCGCGTTAAAGAGGGTGATCCAAACGTATCTGTCATTATCGAAACATTAACTAACCACGGCCAAAACTACTGTATGGCGCAAACTTTTGTACCTGACATCAGCAACGGTGATAAACGTATTTTAGTGGTCGATGGTGAACCAATGCCTTACTGCCTAGCGCGAATTCCGGCACAAGGTGAAACCCGTGGCAATTTGGCAGCTGGTGGCCGTGGTGAAGCGCGTCCGCTAAGCGAAACCGATAAAAAAATTGCTCAAACTATTGCTCCAACATTGAAAGAAAAAGGCTTAATCTTTGTCGGACTTGACGTTATTGGCGACAAGCTCACTGAGATCAACGTGACGAGCCCTACGTGTATTCGTGAAATAGAGGCCGCCTTTGATATCTCAATTACCGGTAAGTTGATGGACGCGATTGAGCGTCGAATCAACAAGTCATGCTGAACTGGGCAAACTCTTGCCCAGTAATTTGCGATAGGTTGGAGGCAGTATGAATCTTACAAATCATTTTTTAGTCGCCATGCCAAGTATGAGAGACCCTTACTTCAAGCACAGTGTTATTTACATCTGTGAGCACAATGAAGAAGGGGCGATGGGCTTGATGATTAATGTGCCGATTGATATCACCGTGGGCGGCATGTTAAACCAAGTCGATGTTGAGCCAAGCTACCCGAAGCTTCAACTTGATAGCCTAAAAAGGCCCGTATTGAATGGCGGTCCTGTTTCTGAAGATCGCGGTTTTATCCTACATCGACCGAAAGATCATTATGAATCCAGCATCCGTATGAGCGATGACATTGCCGTCACCACATCGAAAGATATTTTAGCGGTACTGGGCACGGATGCCGAACCAAGTCACTATCTTGTGGCTCTGGGTTATTCAGGCTGGGAGCCCGGTCAACTTGAGTTAGAGCTGGCTGAAAATTCTTGGTTAACCATTGAGGCCGATCCAGATGTTATCTTTAATACGCCCATTCACGATAAGTGGAATCAGGCGATTAAAAAACTCGGCATTGACCCCATCCAACTCTCAGCACAAGCTGGGCATGCTTAACTTTTACGGCTCTAACCTTTACGGCTCTAACTAGGTAACGCGCCTTTTTAGAGCCTTCGTTGCACCATTCAAGATACTGATTATGACATCCAGAACCATTATGGCTTTTGACTTTGGCACCAAAAGCATCGGCAGTGCGATTGGCCAAGAAGTTACAGGCACCGCATCGCCACTTAAAGCCTTTAAAGCCAATGACGGAATTCCACATTGGGAAGAGATCGAAAAGCAGATCAAAGAGTGGCAACCCCATTTATTGGTGGTAGGGCTACCAACAGATTTGCACGGCAAAGCATTAGAAACCATTACCCCACGAGCCAAAAAATTTGCGCAGCGTTTACACGGGCGCTTTGGCTTAGCCGTCGAGATGCATGACGAACGGCTTTCAACCCGGGAAGCCCGCGCCGACTTGTTTGCCATGGGCGGCTATAAGGCGCTGAGCAAAGGCAATGTCGATTGCCAATCAGCTGTAGTGATCTTAGAGAGCTGGTTTGAAGCGCAATGGGGCGCGTAACTTAACCTCGCGTAACTTAACTTTAATACAGCGGTGCAGCACAATCCCGAATCGAGTTCGGGATTGTTCGTCTTAAACTGCGACTATTCCATATCAATCTGCACGTTATCCAATGTGCCACTGCTGATCCCTTCGCCACGCTTTGTTTTTAACATTAAACGTAAATCGTTAGCCGAGTCAGCGCTGTGCAGTGCATCTTGTTCACTGATTTTGTCCTCAACGACCAGTTGATACAGTGCTTGGTCAAAAGTCTGCATCCCCACTTCTTTTGATTTGCCCATCGTCGCTTTCAATTCGTGCAGATCACCGCGGCGAATCAAATCGGAAATTCGAGGACTGTTGAGTAAAATCTCAAACACACCATGTCGTCCCTTGCCATTTTTATCGCGGATCAACTGCTGCCCCACGACGCCTTTGAGGTTCATCGACAGATCAAACAAAAACTGCTCTTTTTGCTCTTTAGGAACCAAATGCAAAATTCGCTCAAGCGCTTGGTTGGCATTGTTAGCATGTAACGTTGCCATACATAAATGACCTGTCTCGGCAAAGGTCATCGCATATTCCATCGTTTCACGTGAACGGATCTCACCAATTAAAATCATATCAGGGGCTTGGCGCAGCGAGTTTTTCAGCGCCACTTCGTAACTCTCGGTATCCAACCCCACTTCTCGCTGGGTCACAATGCAACGCTGATGCTCATGCACAAACTCAATCGGATCTTCCACTGTTAAAATATGCCCAGTTCGGTGCGAGTTACGATAGCCCGTCATGGCCGCCATGGTGGTCGATTTTCCCGACCCCGTCGCGCCTACCACCAGCACCAGCCCACGCTTTGCAATCGAGAGATCTTGCAACACACCCGGTAACTTTAATTCTTCAAAAGTGGGGATATGAGTTTCAATACGGCGGATCACCGCACCGGGCAGCTCACGCTGAAAAAAAGCACTGACACGAAAACGGCCAATCTCTCTCACCACTGCAAAATTGGCTTCACGTGTGCGTTGAAATTCACGGCGGCGATCCTCATCCATCATGGCATCTAACAACGCCATCACCTGCGTTTGGGATAACTTTTCGCCATGAGCTCTTAACTCTCCATCGACGCGAAATAACACTGGCGCTCCTACGGTGAGGTACAAGTCGGAAGCTTTTTGAGTCAACATACCCTCAAGACATTGGTTCAGTTCCATGAGCTCTCTCTTAAAATGGTGATGAATTGACTTCCAGTTTTTTCTGCACTTCTTCTTGATCGACAATACCTTGCGCAATCAACTGTTTGGAATTCTGTTCCATGGTTTGCATGCCATGCGCCGCACCCGTTTGGATAATGGAGTACATCTGTGCAACCTTATCCTCGCGGATCAAGTTACGAATCGCTGGAGTGGCAAGCATAATTTCATGACATGCGACGCGGCCCCCACCTAAACGTTTTAGCAGCTTTTGCGCAATCACGGCTCGCAATGATTCAGAGAGCATTGAACGAACCATCTCTTTATCACTACCGGGAAACACATCAATGATCCGGTCGATGGTTTTCGCCGCAGAGCTGGTATGTAACGTGCCAAACACTAAATGCCCGGTTTCAGCCGCGGTTAACGCTAAGCTGATGGTTTCTTGATCGCGCAGCTCACCGACCAAGATTACATCCGGATCTTCGCGCAGCGCCGAGCGTAGCGCCGCTTTAAAACTGTGGGTATCTCGGTGTACTTCACGTTGGTTAACCAAACATTTATTGTTGCTATGCACAAACTCAATGGGGTCTTCAATGGTTAAAATGTGTTTGTTGTGATGAGAATTAATGTAATCAACCATTGCTGCCAGTGTGGTCGATTTACCCGACCCTGTTGGCCCAGTCACCAGCACCAATCCTTTCTCATAATTGGCGATTTTATTAAAAATGTCAGGTGCTTGTAGTTCTTCCAAGGTTGGGATCACCGTAGGAATCGTCCGGAAAACCGCAGAGCAGCCACGAGATTGATGGAAAGCATTGACACGAAAACGCCCTACATTAGGCAGCTCAAATGAGAAATCCACTTCCAGTTTCTCTTCAAATTCACTACGCTGAGCATCGTTCATGATCTCAAAAATCAAACGATGCACGTCAGCATGAGTAAAAGCAGGCACTCCGAGCTTTCTTACTTCACCATCTATCCGTACCATAGGTGGAACACCTGCAGATAGGTGTAGATCCGAAGCGTTGTGCTTTACACTAAAATCCAGTAGCTCAGCGATATCCATTTAATTTCCTTAGTAAAGTCAGGCTATGAGTAGTATTCAACAAAACATTGAACAGATCACTTCACAAATTGAAAGTGCACAACAAAAGTGTGGACGCGCTCGAGAGAGAGTGCAACTTTTAGCGGTCAGTAAGACCAAACCTGTCGAGGCGATTCTAGAAGCAGCGCGCGCTGGGCAACGTTTATTTGGTGAAAACTATGTGCAAGAGGGCGCGGATAAAGTTCAATACTTCAATACCTTGCACCCCGAACTGGATTTAGAATGGCACTTTATCGGCCCAATTCAGTCCAATAAATCGCGCATTGTGGCCGAGAACTTTGCTTGGGTGCATACGGTGGATCGAAGTAAAATTGCCCAGCGTTTAAATGATCAACGCCCAGCAGGCATGCCACCACTACAGGTCTTGATTCAAGTCAACACCAGCGGCGAAAGCTCGAAATCGGGCATTGGTGAACACGAAATAGTTGAGTTGGCAGAGTTGATATCCGCGTTACCCAACCTCACGTTAAGAGGACTGATGTCTATTCCTGAGAATGTCCCCGATTACGCTGCGCAACTTGCCGCATTTCAAAAACTGGCGAGCTTACAAGCGCAATTGTCTGAACGGTTTTCAGGGTTAGATACGCTCTCAATGGGCATGAGTGGCGACATGCAAGCGGCGATTGAAGCTGGTAGCACTATGGTGAGAATCGGCACCGCTATTTTTGGTGCGCGTGATTACGCTTAGCACTGGCTTATCTATCAACCACATAATAATCAATCAGCGACAAGCAATTAGAGGTCAGCAGATGCAGCAGAGAAACATCACTTTTATCGGTGCAGGCAATATGGCCAAAGCAATTATTGCAGGCTTAGTCGCCAGCGGTTATCCAGCTGATAGAATTACCGCGACCGCACCGTCAGAAACAAGACGCAAACCACTGGAAAGTGCTTATGGCATTCACACCACCAGCGATAATCTTGCCGCAGCGCAGCAAGCCGATGTGGTGGTACTGGCGGTCAAACCGCAGTTGATGGCCAGTGTCTGTCAACCTTTGCAATCCATTGATTTTAGAAATAAGTTGGTGATCTCCATTGCAGCAGGTGTTTCTGCGGCGCGCCTTAATGAGATGCTGGCAACCGAACTACAACTAGTACGCGCCATGCCCAATACACCTTCGCTGATCAATCGAGGCATGAGCGGTCTATTTGCCGCTCCAAGCGTATCAGAGCAAGACAAACGCTTTACCGCACAATTGCTACAAGCCGTTGGTGAAGTGTGCTGGGTTGAAAACGAGTCCGCCATTAATGGCATCATCGCCGCTGCAGGCAGTGCACCTGCCTACTTCTTTTTGTTTATGGAAGCGATGCAAAATGAAGCCATCGCTCAAGGCTTTGATAAAGAAACGGCCCGTTTGTTAGTACAACAAGCGGCGTTAGGCGCAGCCGAAATGGTGGTGGCAAACCCTGAGATTGAACTCTCGACATTGCGTGAACAAGTGACCTCCAAAGGCGGCACCACCGCCGAGGCGATTCGCACCTTTAACGAGCATCAACTTGCCAATATCGTTGCACAAGCGATGCAAGCGGCCGTAACTCGTGCACAAGAAATGGAAAAACTGTTTTAATCCTAGTGGCGTTTCACTAAGCTATAGCGCAAAAGCGCAAACGACACTCTACTCATATTAAGGGCTAGCTATGAATTCAATGAGTTTTTTGATCTCCACCCTGTTTGATCTGTACATCATGGTCGTAATTTTACGTATCTGGTTACAAGCAGCGCGTGCCGATTTCTATAACCCATTCTCCCAGTTTATCGTCAAAGCAACACAACCTGTGGTTGGCCCACTGCGCCGAGCGATTCCATCCATTGGTAGCCTAGATTTGGCCACGGTTCTCTTTGCGTACGTACTGTGCGTATTGAAATTTATTGCCTTAATGCTGGTGGCATCAGGTGGTGCAGTTAGTTTTAGCGTCTACTTTTTATTCTTAGGCTTACTCTCGTTAGTCAAAGCCGCTGGCGGTTTACTGTTCTGGGTACTGTTGATCCGCGCTATTCTTAGTTGGGTTAGCCAAGGCCGAAGCCCGATTGAATATGTATTTCATCAATTAACCGAGCCGATGCTTGCGCCGATCCGTCGTATTCTACCAGCGATGGGTGGTTTTGATTTAAGTGTATTGGTGCTGTTTATTGTGCTGCAGTTTGCGAACTTCCTAATGGGCGATTTTATTGGCCCAGTATGGTATCAGTTGTAATGTCATCTGCTGTTTGGCAAGAGGGAGAGGATCTAATCCTCAAGCTCTACATCCAACCCAAAGCAAGCCGCGATAGTATCGTCGGCTTGCATGGTGAGGAACTCAAAATTGCCATCACCGCACCGCCTGTTGATGGCAAAGCCAACGCGCATTTAACCAAATTCTTGGCTAAACAATTTAAAGTCGCCAAAGGTTTAATCGAGATAGAAAAAGGGGAATTGGGACGCCATAAACAAGTCCGAATTCATTCACCTCAAGTGATACCACAGCCGATTGAAGCCATCTTGTGATGGCTTTTTATTTAGCCCACTCTGTTTTGTAAGGAGCACCACATGCGTAAATGGATGATAGCGTTTGTTATAGCCTTTATTTCGCTACCCACACTCGCCGAGCAGTTTCAAACCATCAAGAATGTTGAAGTTCACTACTCAGCTTTCAACTCAACATTTTTAACGCCACAAGTGGCGCGCAGTTATCAGTTAAAACGTAATGGTTACTCGGCTATTTTAAACATCAGCGTATTAGATAACTCGGCCTTAGGTAAACCAGCTATGGAAGCGACACTCAAAGGCAATGCGAAAAACCTAATCGGTCAGGTACGTGAACTTGAATTTAAACAATTTAAAGAGGGCAACGCGATTTATTACCTCGCTGAATTCCCCATTACCAATGAAGAGAATTTGAGTTTTGACATTGAGGTTGATGCGGGCTTAAAAGGCACCGGTAAGCTTAAATTCACCCAAAAATTCTACGTCGAAGAATAGAGAAATAGTGCAATGAAAAAAATAGTATTAGCCACAGGAAACCAAGGCAAAGTGCGCGAAATGGCTGATCTGCTGGTTGATTTCGGTTTTGATGTGGTGGCGCAAACAGAATTAAACGTCCCAGAAGCCGAGGAAACTGGCACCACCTTTATTGAAAATGCGATCATCAAAGCACGACATGCTGCCAAAATCACTGGCTTACCTGCGATTGCCGATGACTCCGGCTTAGAAGTGGATTATCTGCAAGGCGCTCCGGGGATTTACTCGGCGCGCTACGCTGGTGAAAATGCCAGTGACCAACAAAACCTAGAAAAATTATTAGCGGTAATGGAAGGTGTACCAGACGAACAACGCACCGCTCGTTTTCATTGCGTGCTGGTTTTCATGCGTCACGAAAATGACCCAACACCATTGGTCTGCCATGGTACGTGGCAAGGTCGCATCTTGCACCAAGCTCACGGCTGTAACGGTTTTGGTTATGATCCGATCTTCTTTGTCCCTGAAGATAACTGCGCTTCAGCTGAACTGCTACCTGCACGTAAAAAGCAGCTTTCACATCGTGGCAAAGCGCTAAAAATGCTATTTAAAACCTTAAGCGAGCAAAATTCATAATGTTGCAACCACCCGCGCTGAGTTTGTACGTGCACATCCCGTGGTGTGTACAAAAATGCCCCTATTGTGATTTTAACTCTCACGCGCTAAAGCACGATATTCCTGAACGTGAATACATTGATGCGCTATTGGAGGATCTCGATACCGATATCGCCAAATACCGCCTTGCAGACCATCCTCGCCCATTGCATTCCATTTTTATTGGCGGTGGTACACCGAGTCTTTTTTCTGCTGAAGGTATTGCTCGCCTGCTGCAAGGCATTGAAGCGCGTATTGCGTTTAAGCCTGGGATTGAAATCACCATGGAGGCCAACCCGGGCACGGTAGAAGCTGACCGTTTTGTTGGATATCGACAAGCAGGGGTGACGCGCATCTCGATTGGTGTACAAAGTTTTGAGCCACAAAAACTGGCACGTTTAGGGCGAATTCATGGTCAGCAAGAGGCGGTTAATGCCGCTCAATTAGCTCATCAAATTGGCTTAAACAGCTTCAACTTAGATTTGATGCATGGCTTACCCGATCAAAATTGTAAACAAGCGCTGGCCGATTTAGACAAAGCGATTGCACTAAACCCACCTCATCTTTCTTGGTATCAACTGACCATTGAACCTAATACGGTTTTCTACTTTAAACCGCCTATTTTGCCAGATGATGACGCACTGTGGGATATTTTTGAGCTGGGTCACCAAAAATTGGCCGCCGCTGGGTACGTGCAGTATGAAATTTCTGGCTATAGCAAACCCGGCTATCAATGCCAACACAACTTAAATTACTGGCGCTTTGGTGATTATCTGGGGATTGGTTGTGGCGCGCATGGCAAGCTCAGCTTTAACGACGGGCGTATTGTACGCACCACTAAGGTGAAGCATCCGCGTGGCTATCTCAATTTACTCAAACCTTACTTGGATGACGAATTTGAAGTCGCCGCTGCGGATCGCCCTTTTGAATTCTTCATGAACCGCTTTCGCTTGATGGAACCTTGTCCGAAACAAGACTTTGTTGAAACAACTGGATTAAGTTTAAGCGTGATTCAGCCAACGATAGATTGGGCACTAGCCGAACACTATTTAACGCAAACCGAAAGTCACTGGCAAATCACAGAAAAAGGAAAACTGTTTCTTAATGACTTGCTCGAAGCCTTTATGGCTGACGACTAAAAAGATAAACCCAAGAGATTGGCTAACCTAATCGGTAGCCAATCTTTTGCCAAAAGCACGGGCTGTCAGAGAATATTGAACTTAAAAGATAGAGCGACCAATACGCTCAGCCAAGAGTTCTAACATCTTAGTGCCCGCTAAAGAATTACCTGACGCATCAAGCTCTGGCGACCAAACCGCAATCGTCATCTCCCCAGGAACAACAGCAATAATACCGCCACCTACGCCCGATTTACCCGGCATGCCAACACGATAAGCGAACTCTCCCGCGCCATCATACAAACCGCAAGTCGCCAATAAGGCATTGATCTGCTTACTTTGTGTCGGCGTTACTATCGCTTCCTTGGTATGCACGGACACCCCTTTATTCGCCAGATAACTGAAGGTTTTCGCTAATTGAACACAGCTCATTTTAAGTGAACAAGCGTGAAAATAGTTGTGCAGCACCGGGATAACGTCATTATCAAAATTACCAAACGATCGCATCAAATAGGCGATGGCAGCATTGCGATCGCTGTGCATCATTTCTGAAGCTGCTACCACTTTGTCGTATACGATGCCCTCTTCACCCGACAACTGACGTACAAACTCCAGTAAGCGCTGCCGAGGGGCTGATAAACGGCTATGCAGCATATCCGCCACCACAATAGCTCCAGCATTGATAAAAGGATTACGCGGAATGCCCTGCTCCATTTCAAGCTGGATCATCGAATTAAACGCTTGGCCTGAAGGTTCTTTTCCGACACGAAGCCATAGCTCTTCTGGTTTATAAAGCATCATAGCAAGCGTTAAGCTCAAAGCTTTAGAGATGGATTGAATTGAGAATCCTTCCGTAGCATCTCCAGCCGAAATCACTTCACCTTGATTGGTGTAAACCGCGATCGCCAGCTTGTTATTCGGTACTTTAGCTAAAGCAGGAATGTAATCGGCGACTTTTCCTTTGCCGATCAGTGGGCGAACCTCACACAAAATATCAGCAAGTAGATTGGGTGTTAGCTTCATGGGTGACCTTACCTCGGGTGAGAAATGTTTTTCTCTATTTTTATAATGATTTTCGTAGGGCGCTAAGGCCGAAAAAGCCAACATTACAACAATGTTGGCTTTTCTTTAATCGCTAATTTTGTTGCAGCAACAAAAGTGAGTCGTTACGCGGTGCGTTTATATTTTATATCCCATACACCATGACCTAAACGGTGACCACGCGCTTCAAATTTAGTCAAAGGACGCTCTTCTGGACGAGGAATATAGTCACCTTCTGCGGCAATATTGGCAAAGCCCGGCGCTTGATTCATCACTTCAATCATATGCTCAGCGTAGTTTTCCCAATCGGTCGCCATATGAAAGATGCCCTCTTCCATTTTTAGTTTTTGACGCACCATTTCCGCAAATTCTAACTGCACAATGCGGCGCTTATGGTGACGTTTTTTGTGCCAAGGATCAGGGAAGAACAGTTGCAGTGTATGCAGGCTACCATCAGGGATCATGTGTTCAAATACTTCCACTGCATCATGGCACATCACGCGTAAATTAGTCACGCCAGCATCACGAGCGGCTGACAAACAGGCGCCAACACCTGGGCTATGCACTTCAATACCAAAGAAGTTTTTTTGCGGTGCATTTTTAGCCATTTCAACTAATGAAGCGCCCATACCAAAACCGATTTCTAAAACCACCGGGTTATCGTTACCAAAAACCGCCGCCCAATCGAGCAATTGTGGCTGGAAATCAATACCCATTGTTGGCCAACATTCATTCATTGCCGCTTCTTGGCCTTTGGTTAATCGACCCTCACGACGAACGAAACTACGGATTCGACGCAGTATTTTGCCTTCTTCGGTATATTCGTTGGTGGTTACTTCACTCATTGATCTTGCCTGCACATTGATTAATCAAAGCGGGGATTATCCAAAGAATTATTCTCGGTGCAAGTGTTATCGAAATAAACTTGTTGGATAAATCCACACAATTTGTCCGTTTTACAACGTCACATTTATGTGGTGCAATTTTGCTCCACTAAAACTATAAACCAAAGAGCCTGTCGTGACACCTTTCGCTAACGCCATTTTAAAATGGTATGACGCCTATGGGCGCAAACATTTGCCGTGGCAACAAAACAAAACGGCCTACAGCGTTTGGCTGTCGGAAATTATGCTCCAACAAACTCAAGTCGCCACGGTGATCCCTTATTTCGAACGCTTCATGCAACGCTTTCCAACCGTGATTGATTTGGCCAATGCAGAACAAGACGAGGTACTGCACCTATGGACCGGCCTTGGTTATTACGCACGTGCGCGCAATCTACACAAAGCAGCCAAAATAGTGGCCAGCGAATATGGCGGTGAGTTTCCCCTTGATATCGAACAGATGAATGCTCTACCGGGTATTGGCCGCTCAACCGCTGCGGCGGTGCTTTCTTCGGTTTACAAGCAGCCGCACGCCATTTTAGATGGTAACGTAAAGCGTACTTTAGCCCGCTGCTTTGCTGTCGAAGGCTGGTCGGGGCAAAAAAAAGTTGAAACTCAGTTGTGGCAACATGCCGAACAAAATACGCCAGCGCAAGATGTTGATAAATATAACCAAGCCATGATGGATATGGGGGCGATGGTCTGCACACGCAGCAAACCGAAATGCACGCTCTGCCCAGTTGAATCTTTTTGCATCGCCAATAAACAAAATAACCCACTCGATTATCCGGGCAAAAAACCAAAAACAGAGAAACCAACCAAACAAACTTGGTTTGTGATGCTGCACCATAACCATCAAGTATGGTTAGAACAGCGCCCTCAAAGTGGAATTTGGGGTGGATTATTTTGCTTCCCTGAAAACCCCAATAGCGCCATCGAAGATCAACTTGATCACAGAGCCATCAAAGAGAGCGCTATCCGCTCTATTCGCCCACTCATCGCTTTTCGCCACACGTTTAGCCATTATCATTTAGAGATCACACCGATCTTGGTGGAGTTATCTCAACAACCGAACATCATCATGGAAGCAAGCAAAGGTCTTTGGTATAACTTAGCCCAACCGGAACAAATCGGCTTAGCCGCTCCTGTAAAACAGTTGCTAGAAAGCCTTCCATTTGAAATTAACCCTTAAAACACCGAAGAGGAAGTGACCATGAGCCGCACTGTATTTTGTGCTCGACTAAATAAAGAAGCTGACGGTTTGGATTTTCAACTGTACCCAGGTGAATTGGGTAAACGTATTTTTGACAACATCTCAAAAGAGGCTTGGGCACAATGGCAGCATAAGCAAACCATGCTGATCAACGAGAAAAAACTCAATATGATGGACCCTGAACATCGTAAATTGCTGGAAACCGAAATGACCAACTTCCTATTTGAAGGAAAAGAGGTCCATATCGAAGGCTACACGCCACCAAGCAAATAAGAGATACCTTATTTATTTCGAGGATAATCAATGACATCATGGTAAACGCTCTGATGTCATTTTTGTATTGGGAAGATAATGAGAAAGCTGACTTACTTTTTTATTGCAATGCTACTGGCCGGTTGTAGCCGAGAATTAGTTGAACGCATATACAGCGTCGACTATGAGCCGACTAACCGTTTTGCCAAAAACTTAGCGCAATTACCCGGGCAATTTGTCAAAGATACCGCCGCCTTAGATGCACTGATCAGCAGTTTTTCTGGCAACATTGAGAAACGCTGGGGCAGTAAAGAGATCAAAGTCGCCGGTAAAAGCAACTATGTAAAATACATCGATAATTACCTGAGTCGTTCCGAAGTCAATTTCTCCACGGGAACCATTATTATCGAAACAGTTTCCCCAACTGACCCCAAAAAACATCTGCGCAATGCCATTATTACCACCTTGCTCACGCCTGATGATCCCGCACACGTTGACCTTTTCTCTTCACAAAATATCGAATTGAATGGTCAGCCATTTTTGTACAACCAAGTGCTTGATCAAGATAAACAACCGATCCAGTGGGGTTGGCGC
>NZ_CAWNHY010000297.1:0-14600 GCF_963874335.1 Vibrio sp. V10_P2A27P122
ATATTATATGGCGGCGGATGTTGAACACCATCCCTTGGTAAGCGCGGCATTAGAGCACAAATCACAATTTTTTTCTGCATTTTTTACAAAAAATTCATCCTCAAAGTAAACAAAAAAGCCGCTGAGTTGCAGCGGCTGGAATAACAAGACTAAGTCGTTTCTCTCACTGGCGACAAGGTGAGTTACCCTAAGTTCTTACGTGCATTTTGGAACATACGCATCCATGGGCTGTTTTCACCCCAAGAATCAGGATGCCAAGAGTTCGCTACCGTGCGGAACACGCGCTCTGGGTGCGGCATCATGATCGTCACACGGCCATCTTGAGTCGTTAAGCCTGTAATGGCATTTGGTGAACCATTTGGGTTGTTCGGATATTGCTGCGTGGCATGGCCGTTGTTATCCACAAAACGCAGCGCAACGGTGCCTGATTGTTCAATCGCCGTTAAATGTGCCGTATCACGAACTTCAACGCGCCCTTCGCCGTGCGAAACCGCAATCGGCATGCGCGAGCCAGCCATCTCATTAAAAAACAGTGAATCAGATTGCTGCACTTCCACTAAGCTAAAGCGCGCTTCAAAACGCTCTGATTCATTGCGCACAAAACGCGGCCATAAATCAGCGCCGGGGATTAACTCTTTCAAATTCGACAGCATTTGACAGCCGTTACACACTCCTAGCGAGAAAGTATCTTCACGTTGGAAGAAACGTTGGAACTGTTCACGAGCTTGTACATTAAACAGCACTGATTTCGCCCAACCTTCGCCCGCGCCCAATACGTCACCATAAGAGAACCCACCACATGCGACGAGGCCTTGGTACTCTTCAAGCACTGTTTGACCCGTTAAGATGTCGCTCATGTGTATATCGGTTGTTTCAAAGCCTGCGCGATCAAACGCTGCCGCCATTTCAACGTGTGAGTTAACCCCTTGCTCGCGCAAAATAGCCATTTTTGGCTTCACGCCTTTAGCAATATACGGTGCTGCAACATCTTGTTGCACGTCAAAGCTCAAACTGACGTTAAGGCCTTTATCACTGTTATCTTGTTTTGCTGCAAACTCTTGGTCCGCGCACTGCGGGTTATCGCGCAGCGCTTGCATCTTATGCGTGGTTTCAGCCCAAATGGTGCGAAGTTCGGTGCGGTTACGCACAACAATAGGTTGTTCACCAGCGGTAATGGCTAGCTCATCAGAAGCGTCAACACGACCGATAACGTGTGAACACGCTTGTAAACCATGCGCCGTTAGCGTCGAGATCACCGTATCTAAATCGTGGTGACGAACTTGAATGACTGCGCCCAGCTCTTCATTAAATAACGCGGCCAATGCATCATCACCTAGCGCGGCGATATCGGCTTTCACGCCACAATGACCAGCAAAGGCCATTTCAGCTAGAGTAACGAATAAACCACCGTCACCTTTATCGTGATAGGCAATAATCTGCTGATTCGCGACCAAGGTTTGGATCGCTTCATAGAAGGCTTTAAGCTGCGCCGCATTATCTACGTCTGCGGGTTTATCACCCAACTGTTTGTAGACTTGTGCTAACGCCGTTGCGCCCAAGCGATTCTTACCATTACCTAAATCAATCAAAACCAGTGAGGTTTCGCCCTTATCGGTTCTTAACTGAGGGGTGATGGTGTTACGTACATCTTCAACACGAGCAAATGCCGTGATCACCAATGATAGCGGAGAGGTCACTTCTTTTTGTTCGCCATTCTCATCCCATTTGGTCTTCATCGACATCGAATCTTTACCCACAGGGATAGTCAGGCCGAGCGCAGGACAAAGCTCTTCACCGACCGCTTTGACTGCCTCATACAAACCAGCATCTTCACCTGGGTGACCCGCTGGTGACATCCAGTTCGCCGACAACTTAATGTGTTTGATATCACCGATATGGGTAGCGGCAATATTGGTGATCGCTTCGCCCACGGCTAAACGTGCCGATGCCCCAAAATCCAGCAAAGCAACTGGCGTGCGCTCACCCATCGACATCGCTTCGCCATGGTAAGTATCATAACTTGCCGCAGTGACCGCGCAGTTTGCTACTGGCACTTGCCACGGACCAACCATTTGGTCACGAGCGACCAAGCCAGTGACGGTTCGGTCACCAATGGTGATGAGGAAGGTTTTTTCTGCAACCGCAGGGAGACGCAGTATACGCTCAATCGCTTCGTTCAATTCGATATCACGGCGATCAAGTGCTGGATTATTAACTTTCAGCGTCTTCACATCACGATACATTTTAGGTGTTTTGCCAAGCAATACGTCCATCGGCATATCAATTGGCGTATTGCCGAAATGTGAATCTTCCAATTTCAGTTCACGCTCTTCAGTGGCAATACCCACAACAGCATAAGGCGCGCGCTCACGTTGGCAAATGGCGTCAAAGCGCGCCATGTTTTCTGGCGCTACAGCCAGCACATAACGCTCTTGTGATTCATTACACCAAATTTCAAGCGGGCTCATTCCCGGCTCATCGTTAGGTACATCACGCAGTTGGAAAATACCGCCACGTTCGCCGTCATCAACAAGCTCAGGCAATGCGTTTGAGATACCACCAGCGCCCACATCATGGATAAAAGCGATCGGATTCGCCTCACCGAGTTGCCAGCAGCGATCAATCACCTCTTGGCAGCGGCGTTCCATCTCTGGGTTTTCACGCTGTACCGACGCAAAATCAAGATCTTCCGCAGATTGACCAGATGCCATAGAAGAAGCGGCACCCCCACCAAGGCCAATGTTCATTGCCGGACCACCAAGCACAATTAAGCTCGCGCCAACAGGGATCTCTTTTTTCTGCACATGCTCGTCGCGGATATTCCCCATTCCACCAGCAATCATGATTGGTTTGTGATAACCACGCACTTCTTCACCAGCGTGAGAGTTAACTTTCTCTTCGTAAGTACGGAAGTAACCTAACAAGTTGGGACGACCAAATTCGTTGTTAAAAGCCGCGCCACCGAGCGGGCCTTCCAGCATAATATCGAGTGCCGTGACAATGCGCCCCGGTTTACCAAAATCCGTTTCCCAAGGCTGCACAAAATTAGGAATACGCAAGTTTGAAGTAGTAAAACCGACTAACCCGGCTTTAGGTTTTCCACCAATACCCGTTGCACCTTCGTCACGAATTTCACCACCGGAACCCGTTGAAGCGCCCGGCCAAGGAGCAATTGCCGTAGGGTGGTTGTGTGTTTCCACCTTCATTAAAATATGCGCTTTTTCATGGTGATAACCATATTGGCGTGTCTCTGGATCAGGGAAAAAACGCCCAACTTCTGAACCCACCATGACGGCAGCATTATCTTTATAGGCGGACAGCACGTGATCAGGAGTCACTTCATAAGTGTTTTTGATCATCTTAAACAGCGATTTATCTTGCTTAACGCCATCAATAGTCCAATCGGCATTGAAGATTTTATGGCGACAATGCTCAGAGTTTGCTTGAGCAAACATCATTAATTCGATATCGGTTGGATTACGCTCAAGCTTAGTGACGAAGCTTTCGAACAAATAATCAATTTCATCGTCAGCCAATGCAAGCCCAAGGGTAACGTTTGCTTTTTCAAGCGCTGAGCGGCCGCCATTCAGCAAGTCGACGTACGCTACGGGAGCAGGTTCAGCGACTTTAAACAGTGAGGTTGCTGATTCGAAATCGGTAAACACGACTTCCATCATTCGGTCGTACAGCAGTGAATAAAGCGTAACAAGTTGCGGTTGAGAAAGTTCGCGATCTAATTCGATGTAGTAAGCCGTACCTCGCTCTAAGCGCTTCACCTCATTCAAACCACAGTTATGCGCAATATCCGTCGCCTTGGAAGACCAAGGCGAGATGGTTCCAGGGCGAGGAGTGACCAGCAAAAGAAGACCTTGTGGCTCATGTTCTTGAATCGTTGGGCCATAAGTGAGTAGTTTCTCTAATTTTTCAAGGGATTGAGCGTCTAAATCCGCAGAGAGATCAGCAAAATGCATGAACTCCGCGTAAATACCCGATACAGGCAGTTGCTGTTCACGACAAAGTTCAACGAGTTTGTTAACACGAAACTCAGAAAGCGCTGGGGAGCCACGCAAAATTCTCATGTGCTTAGGTCTCTTATACAGTGGGTTGAGGTGTAATTGGAATGAATTCAAAATCATTAAAATACAATAAGTTAACAAAAGAAAACTGAATACATACCAATTTCACCTCGTGATTTCGAACGCATTATAAAGGAATTCTTTTTGTGACGTAACACCAAAAGCAACCGTTTGCGTCATTTTTTTTGTCAAATTTGAAATACAGCCACATTAGCGTGGTCGCCGACACTTTTTCATCCGTTTTTGATCTGAAACTTTGCCAATATGGCCGCCTTTGATATAAAGGCAGTAATTGATGTAAGAGATCGCTCATAAATGCCAAAGTATTATCTGATTCAGCTTCATCGCTCATTGTCCATTTTCCTACTCACTCTTTTTGTCGTCGGTTGCCAAATCGATTCAGATCCTAAAAGCGAGCTTGACCATATTCGTGAACGTGGCGTATTGCGAGTGGGTACGTTGAACAATCAACTCTCCTACTACATTGGCCCAGATGGCCCTGCAGGGCTGGACTACGAACTAGCACGCGAATTTGCCAATCAGCTTGGGGTTAAACTAGAGATGAAACCCGCTTATCGGTTGTCTAGTCTCTTTCCTGCACTGAAAAATGGGGAAATCGACGTTGTTGCAGCGGGGTTAAGTCAATCGAATCAACGCTTGAATGAGTACAGAACAGGGCCCGCTTATTACTATGTCAGCCAACAAGTCGTCTAT
The DNA here is from genome assembly GCF_963874335.1 of Vibrio sp. V10_P2A27P122. Lineage (NCBI taxonomy): Bacteria > Pseudomonadati > Pseudomonadota > Gammaproteobacteria > Vibrionales > Vibrionaceae > Vibrio > Vibrio sp. V10_P2A27P122. Next base: position 4,791 of record NZ_CAWNHY010000297.1, read on the forward strand.
AAGAAAGGCAACTGGCGTCCAAGAAATTTAAAACAATTACTGGAAAAACAACCGGAACTGATTGCTGGTCATGAAGGTGACAGCGTTTTTTCTATCGTGAATGAATCCCACTTTGAAAATACGCTCAGCGACATTAAACAGATCTACCCAGAGTTTCAGTATAATGTGAATAATAACGCCGACGTTAACGACCTTTTAAAACAGGTTTCGAATGGCGAACTGCTATTTACCATGGCTGATTCGGTCGAAGTCTCGCTGTCGCAGCGAATCTACCCTGACTTAGCCGTCGCCTTTGAATTAACTGAAGATCAGCCTATCGCTTGGTATATGCGTCGCTCTGAAGATGAAAGTTTATACGCCTTGATGATTGAGTTTTTTGGCAACCTTAAACAATCTGGTCAATTAGCGGCCTTGGAAGAGAAATATATTGGTCACGTGGGCACGTTTGATTATGTCGATACGCGCGCCTTTATTAGAGCACTCGATGTCCGCTTACCAAAATGGGCCCCTCTTTTCCAACAATATTCTGACGAGTTTGATTGGCGATTGATTGCCGCCTTAGCTTATCAAGAGTCTCACTGGAATCCATTAGCTAAATCCCCCACCGGGGTCCGCGGTATGATGATGTTGACTCTCCCTACGGCAAGAAGTGTTGGTGTCGCCAATCGACTCGATCCGGAACAATCGATTCGTGGTGGTGTCGAATACCTGCGTCGGATGGTACAGCGTATACCAGACTCCATCCCAGAACATGAGAAAATTTGGTTTGCTCTCGCTTCCTATAACGTCGGCTATGGGCATATGATGGATGCAAGACGCTTAACCAAGCAACAAGGTGCGAACCCTGATTCATGGACTGAAGTCAAAGAACGCCTCCCTCAACTGAGACAAAAGAAATACTTCAGCCAGACTCGATATGGCTACGCGCGAGGTGACGAAGCCAAGGCCTACGTTGAAAATATTCGTCGCTATTATCAAAGTATTATTGGCCATGTTGATCAACAAAAGCAGATAGACAATAGTTCAGGTACTGATGATTTGGTTGTGATCAGTATTGAGGAGGAGGAGGCCGCGTTAGAAGCGATGGAATCGGCCGATGAGGCGCAGGATAATCAGTATCTCGACCCCGTAGCTCAATAAGCATAACAATAGCTAAATCTTCCACGTTGAACAAAAATTGCACACTTGATTTCCAAGTGTGCAGCCCATACATCAAAACGTGAAAAAGATCGTTTCCTAAGTTTCATATTATGGTAACAATCCTGCACTATAAAGGCAGATTAAGATTGTCATAAGGCACCCTAAACCATTAGGGATCATTGTCAAAACTCAGCAGTAGGAGGTTGTTTATGCTTAAACGTAAAAAGCTATCAAAACACCTTAATAAAACGGTGGCAGCGAACCGTCGTAAGCGTATGTTATCCAATAATAAAAAGAAAATTATCTGGCGTAACCGTGCGTTTATGCAATTAATCTCTGCTTAACCTTCAGCGGCAAACATCTACTCAAAGTGGATGTTTGCTAAAACCCATCACTCTGTTGCTTATTCCGCTGTTTTTCCGCCTGTATCTCTGCGCGTCTTCGTCTAAAAAAAGATTGCAGTTGCTCCCGGCACTCCTCTTCTAACAATCCTTTATCGACCGTCGCGTAATGATAGGAGGCTTGGCTTTCAAATAAATTCAGCACCGTACCGGCCGCCCCAGCTTTGAGATCTGGAGCGCCAAAGACAATCCTTTTGACTCGGCTATGCAGCAGTGCGCCTGCGCACATTGGACAAGGCTCCAAAGTGACGTATAAGGTAGTATCAAGCAAACGATAATTTTGTAACCGTTGACCTGCTTGACGCAAAGCCTGAATTTCAGCGTGCGCTGTCGCATCATGTTGACCAATAGAGGCATTCCAACCTTCAGCAATGATTTCGCCATCTTTAACAAGCACAGCGCCCACAGGCACTTCACCTGCTTGTTCTGCAAGATTGGCAAGCGCGATGGCTCGGCGCATAAACTTTTGATCTTGAACGGTAAACTGTGTATTCATATATCCTATTTTCTCTTTCACTAGCCTTTGCCGTTAGCGGACGATAGCCGTTCTGCCAGAAAATCCACCAGCAGCCTAACTTTTGAGGACAAATGGCGATTTTGTGGGTATAAGGCCCATACACCTTCACGATCATCTCGGTACTGATGTAGCACTTCTTGCAACTCACCCGAGAGCAAATACGGCTCTACATAATAGTCGGGCAATTGTACGATTCCAATCCCTTGCAACGCGGCATTCAATAACGCCACACCGCTGTTGCATTTAATTTTTCCTTTAACACCGATTTCACGAGAGCGTTGCTGATCCTTAAATCGCCAATAGTTCATAGTGCCTTGTAAACATTGGTGATGAACCAACTCTGACAATGAATAGGGAGTGCCATATTTCACCAAATAGTCAGGGCTAGCGCAGACAAACAGTTGTCGGTTGGATAACTTTTTGCCAATAAAACTCGAATCATCTAACTGCCCTAATCGTACGGCGACATCAATTCCTTCCGCAATCAGATCCAATTTTTGGTTAGTGAGTATCAGTTCCAACTCCAATTGAGGATGTAACTGCAAAAACTCATGCAGCAAAGGCGCGACTTTCTGCTCACCATAAGTCACCGGAGCGGTCACTTTCAGTAAACCTGACGGCGTTTGCTGCATCTGCGTGACAGCAAGATCAGCCTGCGCTAAGCCTTCAACCAATTGCCGACACTGATGATAATAGAGTTGACCCGCTTCGGTCAGGGAGACTCGCCGCGTGGTACGTTGCAACAACTTTACCGCCAAGCGCTCTTCTAATAGCGCAATACGTCGGCTGACATTCGCCACTGATGTCGATAGTTTGTGCGCTGCTGCGGTAAAACTTCCAGTTTCAGCCACCGCAACAAATTCATGAATGCCTTCCCAACTCGCCATCTTAATTATTACTGATAAGTAAAAGTGATTCTTATTTTAGACCGATTATCAAATTTCAAGAAGGGAATATACTGTCACTCTCCCCAACTCACTTGAAACTTCAAGTAATGTGCAAAGGAAAATCTTATGTCATCACATCAATTCATTAAATCTCGCGCGGCGATTGCGTGGGGGCCAAATCAACCACTAAAAGTCGAGGAGGTTGACGTTATGTTGCCCCAAAAAGGCGAAGTGTTGGTGCGTATTATTGCGAGCGGCGTTTGTCATACCGATGCCTTTACGCTATCTGGTGAAGACCCTGAAGGGATTTTTCCGGTTATCCTCGGCCACGAAGGCGGCGGTATCGTTGAGAGGATTGGTAAAGGGGTAACCAGCGTCGAGGTAGGAGATCATGTCATTCCCTTGTACACCGCAGAGTGTGGTGAATGCAAATTCTGTAAATCAGGTAAAACTAACCTGTGCCAAGCAGTACGTGAAACGCAAGGAAAAGGATTAATGCCTGATGGCACTACACGTTTCTATAAAGACGGCCAACCCATTTTCCATTATATGGGTTGCTCCACCTTTTCTGAGTATACCGTGTTGCCAGAAATTTCCTTGGCTAAGGTCAATAAAGCGGCGCCATTAGAAGAGGTCTGCTTGCTCGGTTGTGGTGTCACAACGGGCATGGGCGCGGTGCTCAATACGGCCAAAGTTAAACAAGGTGATACTGTGGCCATCTTTGGCCTAGGCGGCATCGGGCTTTCCGCCATTATTGGCGCAAGAATGGCCGGTGCCAGCCGTATTATTGGCATTGATATCAATGAGAGTAAGTTTGAGCTTGCTACTCAGCTTGGTGCAACGGACTGCCTGAACCCGAAAACTCTGACTAAGCCAATCCAAGAAGTGATTATTGAGATGACTAATGGCGGTGTTGATTTTTCTTTTGAGTGCATCGGTAACGTCAATGTGATGCGCCAAGCATTGGAATGCTGTCATAAAGGCTGGGGAGAATCAGTCATTATTGGTGTGGCTGGCGCGGGCCAAGAAATATCAACTCGCCCTTTCCAATTAGTGACGGGCCGGGTATGGCGAGGTAGTGCATTTGGCGGCGTAAAAGGCCGCTCGGAACTGCCACACATTGTCGAGCGCTATCTGGCAGGCGAATTTGGTTTGCAAGAGTTTATTACCCATACCATGGGTTTAGAGGATATCAACCAAGCCTTTGATTTAATGCATAAAGGCGAAAGTATTCGTTCTGTGATTCATTTTGACCAATAAGCCTTAATAGTCAGCCCTTTTCTCTTAAAGGGCTGGGTGGGGAAACTTGCTATGCACATTGAAAACATTAGCCAAACCAAAGTATTTGAAGGCTGGCATAAACAGTACACGCATTCATCACAAGTACTAGGGTGCAGTATGCGTTTTGCTATTTATCTTCCACCTCAAGCGGCCTATCAATCGGTTCCGGTGTTGTATTGGTTATCCGGCTTAACATGCAGCGATGAAAACTTCATGCAAAAAGCTGGCGCATTTCAAAGCGCGGCTAAGCTCGGTATCGCGATTGTTGCCGCCGATACCAGCCCAAGAGGTGAAGGTGTTCCTGACGACCCGCAAGGAGCGTATGATTTTGGCCTTGGCGCAGGATTTTACCTCAACGCAACTCAAGCGCCTTGGGATAAGTACTACCAAATGTACAGCTACATTGTGCAAGAACTTCCAGCCTTAATAGAGCAACATTTTCCCGTAAACCAACAGCGAGCGATTGCAGGACACAGTATGGGTGGCCATGGTGCATTAACCATCGGATTGAAAAACCCTCAACGCTATCGCTCGATTTCAGCCTTTAGCCCGATAAGCAACCCAATACACTGCCCTTGGGGGCAAAAAGCATTTCGCCACTACCTTGGTAGTAACCTGCAAGATTGGAAACAATACGATGCGGTTGAATTGCTCACCACTCACTCATCATCCTTACCCATTTTGGTTGACCAAGGAGAGGAAGACCCGTTTTTACACGAACAGCTTAAACCTGAACGCTTACTCGCCGCTGCACAAGCGAGTAATAGCCCACTCTCGTTAAGAATGCATAAAGGTTATGATCACAGTTATTTTTTCATTCAAAGTTTCATTGATGATCACTTAGCATTTCACGCACAGCATCTGCACAAATAAGATTGAAAAAGCCCGCGATACACTCGCGGGCTTTAAATTCAGACTCGATAAATAATGTTAACGCTACAAGCTGTATGTGTAAGGCGCTTGCACCCCTAGCGGAATACCAAAAGCCCAGTAAGCAAGCAGGAACAGCGTCCAACCAATCAGCATCGCAATGGAGAAAGGCATCATCATTGAAGCCAAGGTGCCAATGCCCGTCGATTTTACATAACGTTGGCAATACACCACGACTAATGGGAAGAAGACCATCAGTGGAGAGATAATGTTAGAAACCGAATCGCCCACGCGGTAAGCCGCTTGCGATAGCTCGGGAGAAATCCCTACCGCCATCAGCATAGGTACCAGAATTGGACCAATCAATGCCCATTTTGCCGAGGCCGAACCCACCAGCAAATTAACGCTAGCCGTGAGTAAAATCATCCCCACAATCGTTGCTTGGCCGGGTAAGTCCATCGTTTTTAAGCCTTCAGCGCCATACAATGCCAACATAGTACCAATATTAGACTGACCAAACGCTGATAAGAACTGAGCACAGAAGAACGACATCACTATGTATGCGCCCATCGTAGCCATGGTGCCAGACATCGCTTTTATCACGTCATTACTGTTTTTAAAGGTGCCAGCCACTCGGCCATACACAATTCCCGGAATAATAAACAAGATAAAAATCAAAGGAACGATCGACTTCATCACTGGCGCAGAAAAGGCCGTTAGCTCACCATCAGGCGAACGCAGTGCTGAGTTTTCTGGGATCAAAGCCGCTACTAGTAATGCAATACCTACCACCATTGCCCAGCCAGCAAAACGAAATGCCCTCGATTCCGTTGCGCTGAATGTTCCTAGATCAGGCGCTATTTCCGCATCTTCATCGACAGGCATATTCGCTAGACGAGGTTCAATAATTTTCTCAGTAACATACCAACCAATCGCGACGATGATCACCGAAGATAAACCCGTGAAGAAAATGTTCGCCAGCGGATTCACTATGTATTGAGGATCCAAAATTTGTGCGGCGGTTTGTGTAAAACCAGCGAGCAAAGGATCAATACCAGAAGGAATAAAGTTCGCTGAAAAGCCACCAGAAACACCAGCAAATGCGGCTGCAATACCGGCCAGTGGATGACGCCCTGCCGCATGGAAAATAATCCCACCCAGAGGAATAACCAATACATAACCAGCATCAGCAGCCGTATGCGACACTATCGCTACCAAAATCAGCATCGGTGTTAGTAGTTTCGCTGGCGTGAAATTTAGCATTTTCTTAAGGCCTGTAGTGATAAACCCAGAAGAATCAGCCACTCCCACACCGAGCATGGCAACCAACACGATACCTAGCGGCGCAAAACTGGTGAATGTGGTCACCATATTGGCTAGAAAACTCGCGAGCGCTTTACCTGTCAGTAGGTTATTCACCTGCAATGCTTCACCCGTTCGAGGGTTGGTCAAATCAAATGTCACATTAGATAACAGTGCCGATGAAACCCAAACAATAATCAATGCCCAGAAGAACAAAATCGCAGGGTCAGGAATTTTATTTCCTGCACGTTCAATAAAATTTAAAAAGCGATCCATACCGCTCGGCTTCGGAAATGGTGCTTGTTTTACGACTTGGTTACTCATTCGTAACTCCATATGTGATGTTGCTGCTGTAGGCCTATATCAATTTATTTAGCCGACCTATTAATCGTCGGTTATTCTATAAAAAAGCCTCAACCAAAGCACAAGCTTCTACAGTTTTTTACAAAAACGGGGACATATTTTGCAAAAATAGCATTCCACCACAACAATCCAAACACATTCTTATGCTCTTTTTTCCTACAAATCAGTAACCAATTTGCAAAATCAAATATTTCATTTTTGTATAAGCATCGAGACGCTAATCAAACTCACTGAACTGCGAAATCATGGTTTTCAGCTCAACCGACTGCTTATTTCCCTGACGATCATGCCAATAGGACTCGATATAAATGGTTTTCAATGAGCCCGATAAAGAGACCGTTGGTACTGACCAACTGAGTGTATAAAAGGGATGTGAGTGATCTTGTCCGTTAACAATATCACTATAAAAATTCGCTGGCGTGAGAGTAGAAATCGCGGCAGAAGCGCCACGGCTACGAAACCATTCCAACTTTTGTTCGGCCAAATGTAGTGCTTCGATACTATGAACGGCAAAATCCGCCTTTTGCTCAACCAACACTTGTAATTTGACCAAACCCAGTGCCCCAACACCAATTAGAACAAACGATATCATTACTTCTATTAGGCTAAATCCTTGCTGTTTAGAGATCATTCCATGAACCTTTTTGCCATCTAGGTGGAACCGAAAAGGAAAAGCTGTTTTCAATATCACTGTTATATTGCAAACGTAGCGAGTTATAAAATAGTGCTATCTGACCTTGGGTATCAAAGGCCATTCCTCCGGTAAATTGAAAAGATCCCGACTGTAAGTAGGTAGCGTGCTTTGGCGTCAAGGTGGTAGCGCTGCCGTACAATGTTTTTATCGGTGCATCAAAATTAGCATTGAGATCCGCGATGAGTTCAGTATCAAATCCATTCCAATTTGCCGTATCAGCGGCAAATCCACTGTTAAAATGAAAGAGCACCCCTTGAATGCTGCCACTCCCTCGAATCCCTAACACGCCATTATGCACCAGCAAAAAAAGGTAAGTCCCAGGATGAGCATTTTGTATGGTTGACATTGTATCAATCGATGCTTGGTTCAGTTGACAACTGCCATCAATCCATACTTGATTGGGCTGACCAAGAACCAAAGCACCTTTAAATTTCGAAACACAATCAACATCACCACTAGTCATTGTGTAACTCAAGAACTTAAATTCAGTATCGTCGCGTGCTTTTTCCCATTCTCCCCGTTCGTAACCAAAGAGATCTTTAAATGGGTTTAGCGTTTCATCTCGGTAAATATCATTTTTGACATCGACTGCTTCATAAAGACCGCTACTATTTTTCCAAATACCGCTTTGTGAACTACTGTTCGTTTTATGCGTCGGCGCGCAATCGGCACTATTGTCAAAAACAGCGCTTGGTTTTTGAATAGCACTCCCAACACCATTATTTGTCACTCCCGCCGTAGCAATAACATATTTAGCAACGGCGATAGCCGCGCATTCATATTTCCCATCACTATTTTTGGGCCCGGGATCTGGTGGAGAAATAAGTGTAGAGCCAAACACTATTAAGTCTGAAGTAGAACGAATGGCTCCTGGACTTCTCCCACGTTGAAACAGAATGTTCTTTTTCAACGTCGTCATTTGATACTGGGACATAAGTGTACTGGCGTTAGTAGGGTCTGCAGAGAGGTACGTTAACTCTAAATCGACACACAAGGTATTGAGGTTATTGGGAATTGAACTATTTTTATTGTTCACAATATGGCTATAACCACACTCAAGCCCCCCTTCTGCTCGCCAATGCTGTTGCCTCGCTTGCACCTCATTTTGTGCTCGTTTGATCTGAAAAAAGAGCGAACGGTAGGAGCCTAATGCCACCACTAAAGCGAGCACCAACAAAAGCGTGGTGATCAATAACGTTACAGCACCTTGCTGAGCTTGCTTCATTACTGCCAATTCCTTTGTTTTATTGCCACTCCAAATGATGTTGATACATGGCTATCCCCCACCAACTCTGCTGCCATAGAGATCGTCATGTAGGCTGAGCTCACACCATTCGCCGCTAATGATGCTCGCTGGGCTTGAAAATGAGTCACATTAATCTGGTTAGTATCAAAAATAGCAGAGCAACCAGCCGTCGCTTGGGAAACGGTTTTGGCCCCTGAAATCACAGACGTCGGCCTGTCACAGACACCCAACGCGCCAGAAGTCATGACAAACCCAACATTTCTGATCTGTTTCGTTGCCCCCGTATCATCAAGGTAGGCATACGCGAGCGTTGATTGGTCGGCCGAAACAAAAACGATATCATCGCTATCCAATAACGTGAGTGAGTTACCATGACCGCCATCATAACCTGCACGTTGAATATCTTGTTTGAGGTATTGCAGCGCGCCCGTCACTTGTTGCAGTAGCTCCTTGCCTCTTTCGGTCGCTACCTTCTGCCCAGTGATGAATACAGAGCCGATAATGGCTATCGCAATCAAGCCAAGCATGGATGCCACCATGAACTCAATTAACGTTGCCCCCATCTGCTTGGTTTCAGCGATATGAGCTTTATCGGTATGCTTTTTTGCTCTCGGTATGTTAGCTGCACTGCTTAAAACCAAAATAGTCTCCTCCATTACCACATATGCGCATTCGTCCTGAAGGTCTATAGGTCGTGAATTTGAGTGCACCTTGGTGTGTTGAAAAATCAAGGCTCCCATTTACAGCTCGGCCATTAATGGCTTCAAAATGGATCTGATTTGACGGGTAATTCACCCCCAATTCAATATTGCGATAAGGTTGCCCCGATAGCGATGAAATCACTTGCCCCCCGGGATAGGTTCCTGAATTAGTCAGCACGATTTGCCATTCACCTTGGCTATTAACCGAACCCGACATGACAATATGCGCCCATAGCGGCTGCTTTCTCATTACTGCTTCCGAACGGGCGCTCATCATCAAGCCATTAATCTCACCCGCTAAACGTTGCATCTTTTGCGTATCACTGACTTGTTTGAAATTGGGAGCCGCTATCGTGAGTAAAATAGACAAAACGGAAACCGTGATAAGCAGCTCAAGTAAAGTAAACC
>NZ_CAWNHY010000298.1:0-14508 GCF_963874335.1 Vibrio sp. V10_P2A27P122
ATATAGAGTATAGATAGGCTGTGATATACTTCGCGCCCACTTTACTTTCGAAGAGCCAGTGACCATGAGCCTGAAAAATGAAATTCAACAACTCAATAACCGTTTAGATACGTGTCGCCATAAGCTCGATGCGGCTAAAGGTCGTGGCGATCAAGTAATGATCAGCAAATTTACCGATGAAGTAGAGCAACTGACGAAAAAGCTCGCTCAAGCAAAACACAAGCAAAATTATACGGTGAGCAAAGAGCGTAAGAGTTTGCTCGATATGCCATTTTCTCGTGAGTTGACCAAAGCCGAACAGGCGGATTTAGGTCAATTGAAAAAGTCAGTTAAAGGTTTAATCGTGGTACACCCGATGACAACAATGGGCAAAGAACTGCGTTTAGAAGTGATGACTGGTTTCGCTCCAAAAACCTTCTAACCATCATTTTTTACGACAGAAAAGAGCCAGATAATCTGGCTCTTTTTGATCGTACCTGCGACTCAATAGCCCATAAGTTGCAATAAATTCTCGGCGGTGTGGATTGCCTCTTTGCGGTTAGCAATATTCAGTTTTTGGTATAGGTTGCGGATGTGGGTTTTGATGGTGGTTCCTGCGACATCCAGCTCTTGTGCAATTTGCTCATTGCTAAACCCAGAGTAAATAAGCCCCAAGACTTGCCATTCACGTTGAGTGAGTGGGCTGGTACGAACCAGCTCAGGAATATTTGGGTGATTAACCAGCTTCTCAACAAACTCTTCGTCGAAATGGACTGATCGGCTGCGCTGAGTGGTAGAGATCTCTTTCATTAACTGTTGTGCGCGGTGGCGTTCCAGATCTCCCAATTCGGATCGGCTAGAGAGTTTTTCCAATAAGTGGCCGATCTGCGAACCATCGATTAAAAAGTTACCCACCATACCCGTCTGATTGGTTAGCTGTAGGGCTTCTTTGAGTTTTTCTTTCGCCACTTCTTCGTTGTGCACTGTGGTGGCTAGAACGGCTTCGAGGATCAAATTACGGTTTAGGTCAGTAATCAACTGATAAGTTTGCGCTTCGTGCTGCATAAACGTCAAAGTTTGAGTCGCATCTTCCAAATGACCTAAGTGAATCTGAACTCGAGCAATATTACGCCATTGAAGCTGTGAAAAGTGATTGCATGCTTTTTCTGGTCGAATGGTGGTCTTGAGCCACTGCAACATTGCTTCATCATTGCCACGAGCTTGCCAAAATAGAATCAGTGAGAGCGAAGCATTCGCCGTCCAGTCTACGTGATAAGTCGATTGTTTCAGTAAGTGCTGTATTTGTTCGATGAACTTACCCGCTTTATCGAGTTCACCACGGCCAATAGCAATACGCGCCAGCATTGAATAACTGTGCAGATGCTTGCTTGGAGAGTGGTTGCCCAATACGCGTAGTCCTTTATAAGCGCACTCTTCCGCTTCATCCAAGCGGTTCCAGCACCACAGGATTTGGGCACGTATCCGTAGTAAGAACTCATGCAATGGCACTTGCTGTAATTGCTGCTCTTCAATTAATTTGAAGGCAATATCTTGTACTTCAAAAGCGGCTTGCACATAACCTTGGGCAATCAAGATCTCGCTTTGCTGTAGTAATGCCCATAGCGCTTGGTGGTAAACCTGATACTGGCGTGCCAGCTTTTCGGTTTGTTGCATCATCGAGAGTGCGCGGCTTAATTGACCGAGCACGTGGTTCACTTCGCCGACGACTGAAGTGGCGACAATACGACTGCGGTAAACTGTGTGATCCAGTTGGCTTAGCGCTAATTCCGCCAGTTCTAAGGCTTTTTCTGGCTCATTTTGGTTGATCGCGACTTGAGCACGCAGGGCATTGAATTCGCCTTGTTCTTTAGTGCTGAGCTGAACATTGAGCGCTTTCATCTCGTTGGTCGATTTGGTCAGCAGATCCCCAACGTCAAAGTAGCGGTGCTGACTTTGAGCCAGCCAAGCTTGTAGCATACACAGTTTAGGCTCGCGATAGAGTTGGGCCGGAGAGAGTTGGTTAATGGCCTCTTCGAGAGCCAAAAGCTCGCCTTGGTTGAACATCTTCCAGCCAAATTGCGTCAAGATAGTAGCGAGTAAGTCAGTATCGTTGGCGAGCGTGGCGTGACGCAACGCTTGATGAGGTGTGGCTTCTTGCAACCAAGCGTGCGCGGCGGCACGGTGCAGATCGTGCTCCTGCTGCGGGATGCGCGCCAAGCGTTCATGAGAGAGGAATTCCGCAAATAAGTTGTGGAACCGGTACCAGTTGTGCTCACCTTCCAATGGATAAATGAATAAACCATAGCGGTTGAGCGACTCAATCATGCTCAGCGCGTCGTCACGTTTGGTGAGTGCAGAGACTAACACGTCATTAAAGTGATCGAGCACCGAGCATTGCATCAAAAATTGGCGCGTTTCTTTATCCAGCAGATCAAACACTTCCTCAACTAAGTAATCCCATAAATGTGCATGATTAAACTGCGATACCGACTCCGCTGTCTGCGCCAACGTGCGCTTTTGGTGCTGTGCTTGTAAGGCAATCAATTGCAGTGCAGAGGGCCAGCCTTCGACATAGGTGCACAAGTTGTTGGCAGTATCATCATCCACGCCATCAGAGACCCGTTGATTAAAGAAGCGTGTTGTTTCTTCGGTATCAAAGGCGAGTAGCTCATTACCAATTTCGATCATCAAATCGCGTACGCGCAAGTTGGCCGTGCCTAATGGTGGTGTGGCACGGCTAGTGACGACCAGCGTTAGGTTGTCTGGCATGTGTTTGAGGAAAAAGCGCATCGCTTCGTGGATATCGTCATCGGCGATCAAATGGTAATCATCGAGAACCACATAGCACTCTTTGTTAAAGCCAGACATTTCCGAAAACACTTCACTAAATAGCGAGTGTAAAGAAGAGAACTGGCGTCGCTCGGCCAGTTTCTGGGCATTTGGACAACTTTGCTGAGTCGCTTTATTAATCGCTTGCAGTAAGTAGTTGATAAATCGGAACGCATCATTGTCGCTTTCATCGATGCTATACCAACCCACATTGGTCTTGTCTGATAACCATTGCGCTGCCATGGTGGTTTTTCCATAACCAGCAGGCGAGCGAAATAGCACGAGTTTGTAGCAAGGTGCTTGGGCAAGCAGCTCTAACACACGCGGGCGAACGATGGCGTTGTGTAGGCGGCCGGGACGAGTAAGCTTAGAAGGTATCCACATCTTCCAGATTCCATTTATTGTTCTTGTTACTGACTTAAAAGCTGATCGCAGCTTTGGAGGTGCTTAGTAAGAAGAGCATCATTATTTAGGAGTACACAAGTGAACTATCACTCATTTTGTGTGGATGTTACTTGATGTCGTGACGCACGTTTATTGATCCATCCCGAGATTCTTGCAGGATTCACATTTACTCATCATCTACGCCCTGTAATTGTGACTTTAATCACTAAAACTTCTTTGTTATGCGCTATATAAAAACTGAGCATGTACAAAATCTCATGTAATTTGTAAATGAAGCTCATTTTTTTGAGAGCCAATTCTCATATTGAGAGATTGATATTCCCGATCGAAACCTTAGCGTCATGAGCGGTATTTAGGCTAGTGAGCAAGGTGATGTGATCACAATCACTGCTTATGAACCGCTATGTGCAACGAATGAGAGATAGATCACTGCGACTCTGGTGCTCGCCCTCTACGCCCTGAGCTCTCCTCCTAAACGAGGTCATTTTTAGGAGGATGCCGACCTTGCGTAGCTGATGCACGATATGCCGAAGATGAATTAAAACGACTAAGTGAGATTTCGCTAATGAAACCTACGCAACAGAAGAAGTTTGATAAAGCTTCGTTCCAAGACAACGTAAAGAAACACCTGACTGCCACCTACGCCACCACCATTGAAAATGCAGATAGCCGTTCATGGTATCTCGCAATGGGGCGCGCACTGGCTGAATTAACGATGTTTGATCTACTCGAAACTGAGCAAGACGAGCGCATTGTTAACGCTAAGGGTCTGAACTACTTATCACTTGAGTTCTTGATTGGCCGTTTAACGGGCAACAACCTCATCAGCATGGGCCTGTATGAGCAAATCACGGAAGCGATGGCTGATTTAGGTCAGAACCTAACGGATTTATTAGAAGAAGAACGTGACCCATCCTTAGGTAATGGTGGTTTAGGGCGACTTGCGGCATGTTTCATGGATTCGTGCGCTGCGCAAGAGTACCCAACCGTAGGTTATGGTTTACATTATGAATATGGTTTGTTTAAGCAATCTTTTAGTGAGGGCCACCAACAAGAAGCTCCTGATGAGTGGCGTTGTGTTGAAGGCTACCCGTGGGAAGTGGCACGACCACACCTAGCACAAGAGATTGGTTTTTACGGCCATGTTGACGTTATCAATGACAATGGTGTGGAAAAACGCCGTTGGATTCCGAGTATGTTTGTCCAAGCAATGCCTTGGGATTTACCGATCGTCGGCTATGAAAGCGACACGGTTTACCCACTTCGTTTATGGGAATGTCGCGCAATTGCGCCTTTCTCACTGGCTGATTTCAACAACGGTAACTACTTTGAAGCACAGCATGCCTTGATTGATGCAGGCAACATTACCAAAGTACTTTATCCAAACGATAACCACGAAAAAGGCAAGACACTGCGTTTGATGCAGCAATATTTCCATAGCGCGGCGTCAATGCGTGACATTTTGCGTCGTCATGCGGCGGCGGGTCATAACATTGCTGATCTTCCTAAATATCAAACCGTTCAGCTAAACGATACTCACCCAACGATTTCCATTCCTGAATTGATGCGTATCTTGATTGATGAGAAAGGCATGGGCTGGGATGAAGCATGGGCGATCAGCTCAAAAACGTTCGCCTACACCAACCATACGCTACTGCCTGAAGCACTCGAAACGTGGAGCGAGTCGTTGATCCAGCGTTTGCTTCCTCGCCATATGGAAATCATTTACGAAATCAACCACCGCTTCCTGCAAGAAGTACGAGCCAAGTGGCCGGGTGATGTGTCGAAACAGCAAAAACTCTCCATCATTCAAGATGGTTTCCACCGTGTAGTGCGTATGGCAAACCTTTGTGTGGTTGGCTCTTACGCTGTGAACGGTGTGGCGGCGCTGCACTCGGAGTTGGTAAAACGCGATCTTTTCCCAGAATTCCACGAGCTTTACCCAACACGTTTACACAACGTAACAAACGGCATTACGCCGCGTCGCTGGTTGAAATTTTGTAACCCAGGTTTGTCGGCGCTTATTTCGGAAAAAATTGGCACTGAGTGGCCAGCGCACCTTGACCAGCTAGAAGCGATTGCGCAATACGCTGACGATGCGAAATTCCAAAAAGAGTTTATGGCGGTTAAGAAACACAACAAGCAGCGTCTGGCTGATTGGGTATCAGAGAACATGGGTATTGAGCTTGATACCAATGCCATCTTTGATGTGCAGATCAAACGCTTGCATGAATACAAACGTCAGCATTTGAATATGTTACATATTCTCTCTTTGTATCATCGTTTAGTGAATGACCCAACGTTCGATATGACGCCGCGCGTGGTGTTCTTCGCGGCTAAAGCGGCACCGGGTTACCACCTAGCTAAAGAGATCATCTACGCCATCAATAAAATTGCGGAAAAAGTGAATAACGATCCGCGCATTGGTAACAAGCTAAAAGTAGTTTTCATTCCTGATTACCGCGTGAGCATAGCTGAAATCATCATTCCTGCTGCCGATGTATCCGAGCAAATTTCTACCGCAGGTAAAGAAGCATCCGGTACCGGTAACATGAAAATGGCGCTAAATGGTGCTTTAACCATAGGTACGATGGATGGTGCAAACGTGGAAATTCGTGAGGAAGTGGGTGATGACAACATCTACATCTTCGGTTTGGAAGTGGACGGAGTCGAAGCGTTAAAAGCCAGTGGTTATAACCCATATGATTACTACAATGCGGATCCGCTGCTTAAGGCTTCACTGGATTTGTTGGTGGGTGAAGAATTTACCCCAGGCGCTCCGGGTAAATTGAAAGCCACGTTCGATAGCTTGCTTGATGGTGGTGATCCATACCTAGTGCTGGCTGACTTCGCTTCGTATGTACAAGCGCATCAGGCGATGGACAAACAGTACCGTGACCAGGCTGGCTGGGCGAAGAAAGCGATTCTTAACACCGCGTTGGTGGGTAAGTTCAGCTCTGACCGCAGTATCCGTGACTACGTTAACAACATCTGGAAATTAGAAACCGTTAAACGTTAATTTTCAAGTAAGCCAAGGCCTTAGAGCCTTGGCTCTATGATGACTCATTATAATAAAACCCTACCCATTTGAAGGGGAAAGAAGTCCCTTCGGAGAAAGCGATGAAACAACTAAACGCATTAAAACAAGTAGCGGCGATGGCGAACATTGCCGACAGCTACATAAGCGCGTGGGGCGACGAAGCGAAAGTGGAAGATGAAACCATTATCCGCTTATTGGCGTCTTTGGGCTATGACACAACCAATGATGAAACGCTGCTGAAATCAGCAGAAAAGAAACACAAGAAAGATGTATTAGATCCTGTTCTCGTTATTCGTGAAGGTGAAGCGGTGGAAGTGCCACTTTATCTAGGTGCCAGCGCACGTGAAAGCGAATTTAACTGGCGCTTAGAAACCGAGCAAGGAGAGGTACTTGAAGGCTATCTTCAATCGCAAGTCGTTCGTGATGAACGCGCTGAGGGTGGCCCTTTAGTGTTTGCATTGCCAAGCGATTTGGCATGGGGATATCACAAACTGTTGGTGACACGGAAACGCCGTAAAACACCGTATGAGCTCACGCTGATAGTGACGCCAAAAGCCTGTTACAAACAAGCACCTATTACTGAAGGTAAAAAATTGTGGGGCCCGAGTGTGCAGCTTTACACGCTGCGTACTCAGCACAACTGGGGTATTGGTGATTTTGGAGACTTAAAACAGTTAGTGGCGGATATTGCCTCTCGTGGCGGCGATTTTGTCGGCCTTAACCCGATTCATTCTCTCTTTCCTGCAAACCCTGAAGGAGCGAGTCCTTACAGCCCATCGTCACGCCGTTGGCTCAATATTTTATACATTGACGTGAGTTCAGTGCCTGAATTTGCTTTGAGTGCGGATGCGCAGCAAAAAGTAGGCAGTGCGGAGTTTCAGCAACGTCTTCAGAAAGTACGTGAAGCGCATTGGGTAAACTACACCGAAGTTGCAACATTAAAAATGAGTGTCTTGCCACTCCTGTTCACCGAATTTAAAAAACGCCATTTAGATAAAAATAGCGATCGCGCACAAGCCTTTTTGAATTTCGTTGAAGAAGGTGGCGAGAGCTTAGTGCACCAAGCGGCATTCGATGCGCTGCATGTTGATTTACATGCCCAAGATCCGAATGTATGGGGTTGGCCAGTTTTCCCTGAAAAATATCGTCGGTTTGAAAACAGCGCAGTACAGAAATTTATCGAAGACAATCAAGATAAAGTTCACCTATACATGTACTTGCAGTGGATTGCTGATGGCCAAATTAATGAAGCCCAAGCACTCGCGGAAGAAAAAGGCATGGCGGTCGGCTTATACCGCGACCTTGCGGTGGGTGTGGCTGATTCTGGCTCTGAAACTTGGGCTGATGCCGGTAACTTGATTTTAGATGCTAGCATTGGCGCACCGCCCGATATTCTTGGACCATTGGGTCAAAATTGGGGCTTACCACCGCTTAATCCACAAGTATTACAAGCAACCGCTTACGATGCTTATATCAAGCTGCTGCGCGCCAATATGAAACATTGTGGTGCTCTGCGCATTGACCATGTACTTGGTTTACTGCGCTTGTGGTGGGTACCAAAAGGTGAAAATGCCACTAAGGGTGCTTACATCTACTACCCAGTACAAGATATGCTCGCGATTTTAGCGTTGGAATCTCACCGCCATCAATGCAGCGTGATTGGCGAAGATTTGGGCACAGTACCTGATGAAATCGTCGATATTTTAGCCGATGCGGGTGTTCACTCTTATAAAGTGTTCTTCTTTGAAACCGCAGACGATGGCGGCTTTATCTCACCGAAACATTACGCCGTTCAATCGATGTCGGCACTGTGCACACATGATATGCCAACGTTGCGTGGTTTCTGGCATTGCGATGATCTAAAAATGGGGAGCGAAATTGGTTTGTACCCCGATCAAGCCCAGCTCGAAGCCTTGTTTGAGGACCGTTTGAAATGTAAACAAGGCATTTTGGATTCGGTGGCATGGCATGGTTATTTGCCTGAGGGTGTGGGGCGCGACGCAAGCCTTGTTCCAATGGATTCATATTTAAGTGAGGCGCTGCAACTGCACGTTGCATCTGGTGCATCGACCTTGTTAAGTATTCAGTTAGAAGATTGGTTGGAAATGGATAAACCCGTTAATATTCCGGGTACCGTTAATGAGTACCCTAACTGGCGTCGTAAACTTTCAATGAATTTGGATGAAGTATTTGCGCGTGATAATGTCAATCGCATTGCTGCACGTTTAACGGAAGTGCGAGCGAGTGTAAGTAAATAATCACTTACTGAATAAACCTTGATGTGACTTAGTGTTATCTTTCTTAATCATGGCATGAAGAATTTTAGTCTAGGTCACTCAATGTAACAGCAGAGTTCGGTACACTGAACCTCGCTAGTATGCCCGCCATTTTAGCGGGCATTTTTATACGTTTAAAGAAAGTTAGGTTAGGAGTAGGGATATGAAAACAAAAAAGCTTTCAAAGCTAAAGCAGGCATATAGCCAACTTTCCCATGCATCATTTACAGATCCATTCTCATTTTTAGGCCCTTACCTCGCACCCGATCAAGGTGCGCTACGCGTTTGGATGCCGGGTGCCGAAAAAGTTGAGCTGGTGGTGGAAAATCAACCTCGCATTCTGCTTGAGCGTGAAGATGAGTCGGGTTTCATCCTAAAATCAAATATTGATTTACGTTTTACCCACTACCAATTGGCGGTCGATTGGGCAGGTGTCGAACAGCTCATCGATGACCCATATCAGTACCATGGTTTATACGCTGAATATGATGATTTACATACGCCGAAATCGATGTATCACCACATGGGTTCGCAGTTCGTGACCATGGAACGTGGTGGTAAACAAATCTCAGGTATCCGTTTTTTAGTCTACGCACCGCATGCCAAAGCGTGCAGTTTGATTGGCGCATTTAATCAATGGGATGGACGTCGTAATCCAATGCAGCGCCTTGATTACGGTATTTGGGGAATTTTCATGCCCAACTTACCCGAAGGTACGCAATACAAATTTGAATTGAAAGGGCCTCATGGTGAAGGGTTACCGCACAAAGCCGATCCTTGGGGTTACTACGCCGAGCAATACCCTTCGTTTGCTTCAGTGACGTATGATCATCGGCGTTATGAATGGCAAGACAGTACGTGGCAAGCTCGCCCCATCACCGAAAAGCGCAAGCAAGCGCTCTCTTTCTATGAGTTGCACGTGGGCTCTTGGCGTCGTAATTCGGCGGGGGAATTTCTAAATTATCGTGAGCTGGCTGATCAACTGGTGCCTTATTTGGTCGATTTAGGCTATACCCATGTAGAGCTTATGCCCGTTTCTGAGCATCCATTCTATGGTTCTTGGGGCTATCAACCTGTTGGCTTATTTGCGCCAACGAGCCGTTTCGGTACGCCCGATGATTTTAAATATTTCGTTGATCAATGTCACCAAGCTGGTCTTGGCGTGGTGCTCGATTGGGTTCCCGCACATTTTCCTGCCGATAGTCATGGCTTAGCCAATTTTGATGGCACTCCTTTATTCCATGACCCTGATCCACGCCGCGGCTGGCATCAAGATTGGAGTTCGTATATTTACGACCTTGGCCGCGAACATGTGCGCCGTTTCTTGGTCTCGAATGCGTTATATTGGTTTGAACAGTTCCATATCGATGGCATTCGGGTCGACGCCGTTGCTTCGATGCTCTACCTCGACTACTCACGCAGCCATGATCAGTGGATCCCAAATGTGGATGGCGGCAGAGAAAATTACGATGCGATTGCCACCTTAAAGTGGATGAACGAAGAAGTGTACAAACACTTCCCGAATGCTATGACCATTGCTGAAGAATCAACAGCTTTTCCCGGCGTTTCAGCGCCAACCTTTATGGGCGGTTTAGGCTTTGGTTTCAAATGGAATATGGGCTGGATGCATGACAGTTTGGCCTATATAAAAGAAGATCCTGTCCATCGTAAATACCACCACAACGTCATCACCTTCCCGTTAGTCTATGCACACAGTGAAAACTATGTGTTGTCGCTATCGCACGATGAAGTGGTGTATGGAAAAGGTTCGATCCACAACAAAATGCCCGGCGATGAGTGGCAACAAACGGCAAACTTGCGTGCTTATATGGGTTACATGTATGGCCAGCCGGGTAAAAAACTCAACTTCATGGGCACTGAATTTGGTCAAACGGCAGAATGGAATCATGATGACCAACTTCAGTGGTTCTTATTGCAGTTTGAACGCCATCAAGGAGTGCAGAATTTAACGCGAGATCTCAATAAGATGTATCAAGCCGAGCCTGCACTTTTTGAGTTAGACAGTGAGCCTCGTGGCTTTGAGTGGCGCTTACAAGATGCGGCCGATGCGAGCATTCTTGCGCATGAGCGCATGAGTGACTGCGGTGAACGTATTTTAATTATCACCAATTTTACCCCTGTTCCTCACCAAGCTTTTCGTTTAGGTATGCCTGTCAAAGGTGAGTATCAATTACTGCTTAATACAGATGATAGACACTATGGCGGTAGCGGTTTTGAAGTCAAAAACCGTGTACTGACTGAAAACGTTGAGAGTGAGGGTTTAGACCAATCTATTTTGGTCTGTGTACCGCCACTGGCAACTCTCTACTATAAGCTAGAGACAAGGGTATAGTTGTCAACCCCATTGCAATTTAATGAGTTGAATGGTTCCTTGTTAAGTCTCAACATCAAAATCCCGATTTACAGTGTGAATTGGGATTTTTACATCTGGCTGTCTCAGAATGAGGGTAAGTTTTTACCCATCGAAGCAATATCTTGCTCATGCTGGGCAGGTTTTTGCTCAATCAAAAAAACATACAATATAAGTGATTGATTTTAAATGGTAATAGAGTTGGCACTGACTTTGCTCTATGACGAGTGAACTTGTTTCATACCATTCATCATTAAAGTAAGGAATTTGCAATGCCAACTCCATGTTATATCTCTATCGAAGGCGAAACTCAGGGCCTGATCACTGCTGGTGCTCTGTCTACTGATTCAATCGGTGATGCGTTCGTTGAAGGTCATGAAGACCAAATGTTGGTTCAACAATTTGACCACGTTGTAACTGTACCGACTGATCCACAATCAGGTCAGCCTTCTGGTCAACGTGTTCACAAACCATTTAAATTCACCGTAGCGCTAAACAAAGCGGTTCCTCTTCTTTATAACGCACTGGCGTCTGGCGAGAAGATGAAATCGGTTGAGCTAAAATGGTACCGCACTTCTATCGAAGGTAAGCAAGAGAACTTCTTCACTACTACACTCGAAAGCGCGTCTATCGTGGACATTCACTGTGAAATGCCACACTGCCAAGATCCAGCGAACGGCGACTTCACACAAAACGTTACGGTTTCTATGTCTTACCGTAAAATCCTGTGGGATCACGTGAATGCGGGTACTTCAGGCTCTGACGACTGGCGCAAGCCTGTTGAAGCGTAATCACGCTTAGTTTTTGGGTCGCTCACTCGTGTTTCATGTCCTTGGGGTGAGTGGCCCACACCAAAACCTTAAGCTCAGTACGTAGCCTAGTTATGTATTGAGCTTAAGGTTTTTCGACATTCAAATGTGGAAGGGAAAAAGATGGCAAGGTTAAGTTTTAGGCTCACCGTGGAGGGGTTGGCAGACGACACGTTAGTGGTGCGTGAATACCAAGGTGTGGAATCGCTGTCTGATAGCGCGCAGGCGGGTCTGCGCTGCTACGGTTTTCGCTATGAGATAAAACTGGCCAGTCGCCAATCTGGTTTAACGGCGCTGGAGCTGGTGGATAAAACCGCTCAGCTTGAGATGTTGCGTGATGGCCTTGTCGTGCAGCGCGTGCACGGCATTGTGCGCCAGTTCAGTAAAGGCGATATTGGCCATCATCACACCTTTTACTCACTGACCTTAGTCCCGGCATTAGAGCGGCTATCACTGCGCCAAAACAGCCGTATTTTCCAGCTCAAAACCGTTCCCGAAATCCTCTCCATCGCACTGCAAGAAATGGGCATTAACGACTACGCCTTCTCGCTGAAACGCGAGTGTGCACAGCGTGAATTCTGCGTGCAGTACCGTGAGACGGATATCGACTTCTTGCACCGCTTAGCTGCCGAAGAAGGCTTGGTGTATCACTTCATTCATGAAGAAGGGAAACACACCCTCTTTTTCAGTGACGACAGCCAAAGCCTGATAAAGCGAGAAACGCCTATCCCTTACAACGCCCTCGCAGGTGGCGTGATGGAAAGCCCTTGTGTGTCGCAATTAACGCAACACAGCCAAACCGAAGTGAGCCACAGCGCGCTGCAAGATTACAGCTTTAAAAAGCCGAGCTACTCGTTTGCTCAGCAAGCGCAAGGGCGCGAGATGGATTACCAGCAAGCGACTTACGAGCACTTTGATGCACCGGGTCGCTTTAAAGACGACATCAGCGGCAAAGCCTTTAATCAAATTCGCTTAGAGTACCTACGACGAGAAGCGCGTACCGCGACCGGAAAAAGTAACCATCCTGGCCTGCAAGCGGGCACAAAGTTCGACTTACAAGAGCATCTTGACGACAGCGCGAACCGCGATTGGGTTGTCGTGCAAGTGCATCATCAAGGGCGTCAGCCACAAGCATTGGAAGAAGAGGGCGGCAGTGGCGCGACCACGTACAGCAACCAATTCACGCTCATTCCTGCTGATGTCACGTGGCGTGCGACACCGCAAGCCAAACCTCAAGTGGATGGCCCTTGCATGGCGTTAGTCGTGGGCCCTGACGGCGAAGAAATCTTCTGCGACGAACATAGCCGCGTCAAACTGCATTTCCCGTGGGACAGATATTCCAACGGCGATGAGCACAGCTCGTGCTGGGTGCGCGTCTCACAAGGTTGGGCTGGCAGCCAATATGGCATGATAGCCATTCCGCGCATTGGTCATGAAGTCATCGTCTCGTTTCTCAACGGCGACCCAGACCAACCGATAGTGACAGGCCGTACCTACCATGCGACCAACAAAGCGCCGTACACACTACCGGATAACAAAACCAAAACCGTGCTGCGCAGTGAAACGCACCAAGGAGAAGGGTTTAACGAGCTGAGTTTTGAAGACCAAGCGGCGCAAGAGAAAATCTACCTACACGCGCAAAAAGACTTAGACGCCTTGGTGCTCAATGACGCCACGACGCACATCAAACACGACCAGCACCTCACGGTGGATAACGACCAGTTCACGCACGTTAAACATAACCACCACCTCACGGTGGAGGGCGAAAGCCGCGATAACATAACCAAAGATAGCAGTGTAGAGATTAGCGGGTCATTACGGCATAAAGTGGCCAAACTGACCGCGATACAAACAGGGCGCGAAATCAGCCTTAAAGCGGGAGCTAAAATCGTTGTAGAAGCTGGGGCTGAAGTGACTTTAAAAGCGGGTGGCAGCTTTGTCAAAGTGGATGCTGGTGGCGTGCACATCGTTGGTCCTGCGATTAACCTTAATGCTGGCGGAAGTGCTGGCAGCGGTAGCGCTTATGGTGGGCAATCCGCCATGTTGGCAACCCCACTACTTGATATGAAAGCTCCAGCCGAATTGCAAGCGAGTGCAATTAACGCGACCATGCAAAGCGGCCAAGCGAATGTGATCACTCATTTTGAGGCTGCCGCAGTACAATCCGCTGCGCAGAAATCATCTGCATCATCAGAAAAGCAGTCAGAATCTAAGGCGGCAGAAAAGAGCGCTCAGGAAGAGAGCCCAAAAGAGGATGCACAAAACGAAGATAAAGCATCACTGCTACAATCGGATGTGTTGAAACCTTCAGAAGAGCTGGAAAAGTTAGCGAAGAAACAAGCCAGCGCTTTCAGAAAAGGCAACAATGGCGAAGAAGTGAGCTTGATTCAGCAAGCGTTAATCAAAATGAAATTTGATTTGCAAGTCGATGGTGATTTCGGTAGTAAAACCAAAACGGCCATTGAGCAGTTCCAAAAAAGTTATCAACCCAGTCATCAAACGCATCCGTCATACAGCATTGGCCCCGTTGATGGTATTGTTGGCCAAGGGACACTGCTTGCACTGGATGAAGCGTTGATGGATGGGTGGGTTTATGAAAATGATGTCCATGAAATGTGGACGCTAGGTAAAACTTCAGAGAAATATGAGTCGGCAGGAAGAGGTCCAGGGGTCATATCAACAGGAAATGGAGATTATGGTGGTGCTTCATATGGCTGTTATCAAATGTCATCAAACCTTGGTGTGGTACAACAGTATATTCGATCATCAAAATTTAAAGATTTTTTTATTGGATTGAAT
>NZ_CAWNHY010000299.1:0-49433 GCF_963874335.1 Vibrio sp. V10_P2A27P122
TAAAGTGAGTGGTAAGTGTGTCGGAGAGATACTAAGTGATATGTGATAAGAAGGATGCAGCAATAGTAAAAAGGTCAACCAGTAATAAAACGGGTTGACCTTTAGACAAGAGTTAGTGGCTCATGTAACGACGTCGAATCAATAAGGCTGCCAGCATTGACAATAAAGTCATTCCACCAGTGCTACCGCCGCCTGAACCTCCTGAAACTGGGGGTAAGGTAAAGGAGTAAGGCTTTTCATATTTCAAATTTTTGATATAAGCCGCATCATTGCCAGTTGCTGTATTTGATGTCTTTACGTATTCAAAGCGTATATCGTTGACTTCATCATTCAAATATAACGTTCTGTTGCCACTACGTTCACCATCTTCGATTATGTAAGTGCTACCGTTCACTTTCACAATTAAGGAATCATAAAGAAAAGTAGAGGAGACTTGGAAATCAAAACTTACTTTTCCTTTAGGGACGTTTTCAAGAAACAAAACCGATCTCGCTTTATCGTTCATAACGGCAGAACGTAGCCAACCACCTTCTTCTAGCCAAGGGTTTACATTCACACTAATACTGCTATTGGGTATGGTAATTAACCCCTCTAGTGATTTTGCAGCAGGTTGTAGAACCGTATTGAGCTTTAGTGATGAGGTGACGGTTCCTAAATTTAGTGGGCTGTTAGTGTCAATCTCTAAGCGCACATCAGCAGGTGTCATTGAATCAATGGTATAAGAAACATCAACATAACATTGGCTACTCGGAGCCAAGCCTTGTGAACAGTTTTCGGCTGTGATATTTGCAGAAGCTGGAGACAGTGTGACGTTGTTTGCGGTAATAATCTCATCAGAGCCGTTTACAAAATTAAAGCGATGGGTATGAAGCCCATATTTAATCTCGTTTTTGTGTTGAGATTGTCGGAAAGAAACCTTTGATGTTCTTTGAGTCAGCCAATCATTAAAATGGTCGACTTTGGCATAAACGCCAGCCGCGTCTTGTAAGCCGCAACCACGCCCCCAACTAACGACACCATATTGAATAAAATTACCGCCGTCATTGATAAAAACAGGGCCACCGCTATCACCTTGACAGGTATCTTGCGGGTAACTGGTTGCACAAAAAGCGTCATTTCTTATACGAGGGTAGTTACTACCACCTAAAGCTTGACACGTTGCAGTATCCATTAACGATATTTCTGCTTTACGTAATACTTGAGAAGGATTGCTCGATTTATTCAACACTTGATTGTAACTCGTTGTACCAAAGCCAATGGTCTCTAGAACCGTGCCAGCGGCTAGCGTATCAAGTGCACCAGTATTAGGTCGAGTGACTGCTTGTATTGGTAATGACGTTTCTAATTCAAGGATCGCGATGTCGTTGAATCTTTCGTTATAGTCAGCATGAGTTTCATCATCATAAGCTTCATGATAATAGATTTGTTTGACTTTCACCCGACGACCGGCATTAGTACGTAAGTCATACGCTCCAACCGTCACTTCAATATCCTCTGCATTGAGCGGATTTTTTCCTGTTACGCAGTGAGCAGCGGTAAGTACATACTTATCACCCAAGTAGCTGCCACCACAAAAAGAGCTTTGAAGAGTTGAATAGTGTAAGGCAACCATAAAGGGAAAGTTACCCGCGTCAGCAGGGGTTCCATTGATGATTCTAGTTGATATTCCAGATTCCGTTCCAGAAGCACTGAACTCAAAAGATGTAAACAGAAGCGCTCCTAGCGCGACTGAAAAAAGGGGTTTGTTCATTAGTACCTCGGATTAGTTTTTCCAGCACCTCTTGGGTGTGGGAACGGTACCATATAGGGGCTAATGAATCTCGTCAATCAATGATAATTATCATATCGACAATATATATTAATCAGATAAGGCAAGTTAATGTATTTCAGTAGTTTACAAAATGAACCAATTGGTCATTTTGTATCCATTTTTTTCTTTCGATTACGATAGTTCTAGGCTACTCCTTTTGAGGTGTATTGATGTTCGGCGTTTTTTATATGGCTTGTCTGGCCTAAAATAATAAATAAGCAACTGCATTTACATCATTAGTGCTAACTCACGGCTTGTGATTAAGTTTTGCTCTATGCTGTGCCATTAATGGTAAATCATTTGAATGAGTTGGAGTCTATATGACACAGGTGAAGTCTCAAGAGCTACGAGAAAAGGCAGTGCTTCGAGAACCGCCAGTGGCTCGATATGATGCGATTGATTGGTCGTTTAACCTGACGACTTCCGAGTTTATTTGTGATCTGAAAGCGGCGAATGCGTTATTTCATTCCAGTGTTTCGATAGCCAATATCCAAGAACTCTTGCGTTATATGACGCCGAGCAAAGCTGCAGAGATGAAGCGCTGCTTCAAGTATGTGATTGAAAGTGGCAAAAGCCATGCTTTAAATTGCAACCTTGTTATTTCGGATCAGGCGTTAACTTATGTGGAAATTTTTATCGAGCGTACTTCTCTCACGCAGTTGCAAGGTACGATTCGACCGCTGCTCAAACTTGAGTCATTGCAAGAGGTGGCCAAGCTTTTTGAAGGAGTGTTTGATAATACACATCATGGTTTGATCCTAACCGACGATCAAACGCGGGTTTTGGCTTGTAACCACTATTTTGAGCAGCATTCAGGTTTCAAACAAAATGAGCTACTTGGGTTAAAAGCCAACCTATTTAATGCAGGCAAGCATTCCAAAGAATTTTACCAATCGATGTGGCATGACATTAACACCAAAGATCATTGGAGCGGTGTCATTCTCAATCGTCGGGCATCTGGGCTGGTTGCACCACAAGAATTAACTATTCAAAAAATCATACTGCAAGATGGCCGAGTGTTCTTTGTAGGGATGACGCTTGATTTAGCCGATAATCTTCACCGCGTAGCCGATACGGCACTTGGGGATATCGATCTTTTGACGCAACTGCCTACCGAACAAAAGTTTAAAGCCTTGCTCGAAACATATTGCATGGAGTACCCCAAAGGCCAAACACAAATTGTTTTGGCTTTTCAACCTGCGTTTGAATCAGATCGACACCATGTAGAAACTTTAATGCTTTCCAGTTTTTTGGCGCGCTGTAAAGAAGCTAAGTTGGTGGGCTATGTGGGAAAAGATATTTATTTAGTGAGTTTGAGTTGTTCAGAGTGCCAAAAAAACACAGATTTTCGGCTCATCCAGCATGCGATCCGCCTCTTTATGAAAGAATTAAAGAACGAATCCAGCTCACATACCGCGATTATTAATGGCCGAATTGGTGTGTCTGTTTTAGGGTTCGATGCAAAAACGCCAGCTCGAATGGTGACGCATGCGATGCAAGCGATGCTTGAACAACATGCAGGGGAAGCGCGTAACATCAGTTTCTATCACAGTGAAATACATCAACAAGTGAAACGTAGAAAAAACTTGGAAGACAGAGTCGCTAAAGCAATTGCGCAGAAGGACTTGGAGATACACTACCAACCGATTGTCGATACTAAAACATGGAACATTGCGAAATTCGAAGCGTTATGCCGTTTTAAGCCTGTGCCCGATTTACCTTTTACCACGCAAGAAATGATTGGTATCGCGGAAGATCTGGATTTGATTGCCGAGCTTGATCGTTGTGTCAGTATCTTGTCTTTGCAAGATTTACCAAAGATAAAAACCTTGTTTGGCCAAGGTGTTGGGGTAACGATCAACCGCTCTTTCAATACCAAAATGGATGCGACGCAGATTTTAACCAATACCATGGAGATCATTGATCGCTACACGGATACGCCTCAATCAGTCACCATTGAGCTAACCGAAAGCGCCTATTTTGATAGTCAATCTCATCAGGTTGATGCCCTCAATGCTCTTCGATCGCGCGGCGTAACGGTTGCGATTGATGATTTTGGTACGGGTTATTCCTCTTTTACCTACCTCAGTGATTGCAATTTTGATTATTTAAAAATAGATCGCGAGTTTGTCACAGACATTCAGGTCAACAGCAATAAGTACAGTATTGTTAAAATGATCACTGAGCTGTCGCACACACTCGGCGTGAAAGTGGTTGCTGAAGGGGTGGAAACAGAGCATGAGGTTTGGGTGCTTAAATCATTGGGTATTGACTACATACAAGGCTATATTTTTTCAAAACCACTACCGCTTAAGGAACTGGTTCGGGCTAAGGAGTATCGTAACCGTTTTGCGTATTCAGGCGCTAAAGTGGAACAAGAGCGAAAACCCAACTGTTTGCTCAATCTGTTCAAAGAGGGGAAACCACATCTGGATCCCAGTGAGCCAATCTCTCTTGCTTATCAGTATATTAAAGCGACTAAAGTTGATGTGCTGCCAGTCGTCAATCAAGGAGAGTGTGTCGGCATTGTCGATGTAGCCTCACTCAATTTATATCTGACGCCAAACATGGGGACCGATCTTGAAACCACGCGTGAAGCGGCCGTATGGCGTAAGCCCGTGAATCAGATCATGAAATTTCATTTCACTCAGCTTGACGCGTACACCGAGCTGAATCAAGTGGTGAATTTGATCGAAAAAGGACATGCGTTTCCATGGGTACTGGTCGATAACACTCGTTACAAAGGCTTATTGACTCAAGCGGACGTGCTGAGGTATTTGGCCGAAAGTCAGTAACCTTCTCTGGGCATTCGCGCTTACTCTTTGCTATTATCGCGCCCAGATGTTTCCAGATGATGTTTCGATTATGATTCAAACCTTACTTTCTGTTTTTTCACCCATGCTGCTCGGTGCGCAAATCTTACTGACGTTAGTGCTGGTCAAAGGGGATATTTGTCCTGGACAACGTGGCCGTATTCATCGCGTATTGCCAGCTATTGGTGTGCTTTGGTTGGCAGTGGCTTCACTAAAAATTGAAGCCTTTTTGGTCGTCTTTTCCATCTTCTATTTCTATTCACAAGTTCAAACCAAGAAAACTCGAGATGAAGGCCCGTTATGGGCACTGTATTTGGCGAATGGCCTTGCCTTGGCTTATGTCGCGATTCAGATATCAGAGCAGGGTCATTGGTCAGCTTCTATTGCCATGTTGCTGTTGGTTGGTTTGTTGGGCGCGAGTTTCTCGCACCTTCTACTAACGATAGCGCGCTCGCGTTTACAAGCTTTCCATCGAGTTCTACCCGTTGTGGGCATTCTCTGCTCGATGGGGATCGCTTTATGCGTTGTGCCGCACGCGTACGGGTTAGATGATGAAACGTTGGCTCAAGCAACATTGCCGTTACTAACGACATTCGGTTTCATGATTGCAGGTATTATCGTGTGGTGCTGGCATATCCTGTTTGCCAAAAGCGCTGAGAAAATTCAATTAACGGCAGCCTTGTTATTGATGCTGGCAGCCAGTATTTGTTTTCAAGGTTTGTTTAATCTCTAGACCTGGGTCACTCTTTAGTGCGAATTTTACCGCTAGTCTTTAGTGGTCTCTTTGCTATAGGAGTGAGCCATGGATTTGAGTAACGTCAGCCGTTTTGATAGCAATATATTACTTGGCATCGTCAATGAGAAGCTACGCTTAGAGTGTGACAGCTTCGAAGAGCTTGCCAGTATGTATGAAATGGATAGAGAAAATGTAGTCGGTAAGCTGGATGTTTTAGGTTACCAATACGACCCACTGACCAACCAATTTAAAGCGAACCAACGCTAGTGCTAAGCAGCGTGCAGTGACAGTTAACCAACCGCACTGTCATTCAAATAGCCATGTCGACACGACGAATAGTTTAAGCCATCTTGATCCCGTCAAGATGGCTTTTGCATTGTTGGCGCGCGGTGGCAAAAAAAGCTTGTAAATAGTGGCGATCTTTTTCGCTGTGGCGTGTTGCGGCAAATAGTCGACGCCATAAACCTTTCCCTAGTGGCTTGCTGGTGATAAGCCCCTGCCTAGAGAACTCGCTGATGGCCCAATTTGGCAGTGCTGCCACACCTAATCCAGCAGAGACCATTTGTACTAGCATCAAAGTGTTGTCGGCTTGTTTCCACTTCGCGGGTTCAACACTAGCAGGTTGTAGAAAGTGTTTCACCACATCCAAACGCTGCTTTTGTACGGGGTAAGTGAGCATCGTTTGTGAGGCGAGATCCTCTGGCTCAATCACCGATTTTCCTGCAAGTGGGTGAGTTGTAGAGGTGATAAGGCGCATTTCAAAATCAAAGAGTGGTTCGTAATGTACCTCTGAGCGAGGCAAAATATCGGAAGTGATGACCAAATCAAGTTCGCCAGCCAGCAATGCGGGTAAAGGTTCAAAGCCAAAGCCGGACGAAAAATCTAACGTCACACTTGGCCAAGCAAGCTGATATTCGCGCAGCGCTGGCATCAACCATTGAAAGCAAGAGTGGCATTCAATCGCCATGTGTAAGCGCCCATTGACATCTTCTTTCAAACTGGCCAAGTCATTTTCAGCCCTGGCCAGCTTTGGCAGGATCTCGTCAGCCAGTTTCAGTAGGATCTCTCCTTCTGAGGTAAATTTCACTGGGCGAGTTTTACGTAAAAACAGTGGCCCGCCAATGCGTGTTTCGAGATCTTTAATCTGATGTGAAAGGGCCGATTGCGTCAAATGGAGCGCGGTAGCTGTTGAGGTGAGTGAGCCGCTGTCCCTTAAAGAAACTAAAGTCTTCAGATGCTTAAGTTCAATCATTGCCATTATTTTCCTTCATCCCTTTGAGAGAACGGTGGTTGATACCATATCGTGGGTTGCATCAACACGGTGACCATTCTGCTGTTCTGAGCTAAGTTACGCTTTTAATATGGAGCTGTAAACATCTAGACGTCTATTTATCTTGATGTCAATTAAAGCTCTCTGCAATCAACATGAATTTTTTTAATAAACAAGTTGAATAATTGCACCTTGTCTGTAGGTCAGTTTAGATGGATATTCTAGCCATCCAGACATCTTTATCTCATGCGATAAAGAATCAGATACGATCAACAGCAAAAGGACTAGGGACATGACAACGACGACTCACATCTTAGGTTATCCACGTATTGGTGAAAAACGCGAACTGAAATTTGCGTTAGAAAAATATTGGCGTGGCGAAAGCGATCAAGCGCAGTTACTGCAAGTAGGGCATGACATTCGTCAGAAAAACTGGGCTGAGCAGCAACAAGCGGGTCTGAGTTTTTCAACCGTAGGCGATTTCGCTTGGTATGATCACGTACTCACAACCACATTGCTCCTTGGACACGTTCCTAAACGTCATAAAAACGGCTTTCCTGATTTAGATACACTCTTTCGCGTTGGACGCGGTCAATCACAAGCGGGTTGCGGCTGTAGCGGAAGTGCCGCTTCTGATATGACTAAATGGTTTAATACCAATTATCACTACCTTGTGCCGGAGTTCAGCCAAGACGATACGTTCGAAGTCAGCTGGCCTCAACTGTTTGAGGAAGTCAATGAAGCGTCGAAAGCAGGCCACCAAGTTAAGCCTGTACTGCTTGGCCCGCTGAGCTACCTCTACTTGGGTAAAGAGGTCGAAGAGGGATTTGATCGCCTGACCTTACTGCCTCGTTTATTGACCGCTTATCAAGCAATTTTAGCTAAGCTTGCTAAACAAGGAGTGGAATGGGTACAAATCGATGAGCCTATTTTAGCGTTAGAGCTAGAATCAAAGTGGCAAGATGCATTTAAGTTGGCTTATCAAGTGATCGCTGGCGATGTAAAACTGTTACTGACTACTTATTTTGATTCGGTGCTTGATACGCTCGATAAAATCATTGAGCTACCAGTAAATGGATTGCACATCGATCTCTCCGCTTCTGCCGATCAATTGAACGCGGTACTAGAGAAATTGCCAAAAAATTGGGTACTTTCGGCAGGTGTGGTCAATGGACGCAATGTGTGGCGCGCCGATCTTGCGACGTTATTGGCTCGTTTACAGCCAGTGAAGCAGCAACTGGGGGAGCATCTGTGGATTGCGAGTTCGTGTTCACTCTTGCATAGCCCAGTTGATTTAGATCTTGAGCAGCAGCTCAGTGATGAAGTACAAAGTTGGTTTGCATTTGCC
Organism: Vibrio sp. V10_P2A27P122; assembly: GCF_963874335.1. NCBI lineage: Bacteria > Pseudomonadati > Pseudomonadota > Gammaproteobacteria > Vibrionales > Vibrionaceae > Vibrio > Vibrio sp. V10_P2A27P122. Next base: position 7,978 of record NZ_CAWNHY010000299.1, read on the forward strand.
AAACAAAAAGTGACAGAAGTTGCTTTACTTGGTAAGGCACTGGACGGTGATGACGCGGCGATTCTGGCTTGTGAAACTTATAGCCAACCGATACTTGCACGTAAAACGGCAACTCACGTTAATAAACCGCATGTACAGGCGAGAGTCAACAGCATAACGGCAGCACTCTCTGAGCGCAGTGCACCTTATTCAGAGCGCGCTCATCACCAAGCTGAAGTGTTAGGGTTGCCATTCTTGCCAACGACAACCATAGGCTCATTCCCTCAAACGAGTGAGATCCGTCATCAGCGCAGTGCTTACCGCCAAGGTAAACTGGCACACGCTGATTATATCAATGCATTGAAAGGGCACATTGCCGATGCAGTAAAACGTCAAGAGGCACTTGATCTCGATGTGTTAGTGCACGGTGAAGCTGAGCGTAACGACATGGTGGAGTACTTTGCCGAAAACTTAGCCGGTTTCCAGACTACACAATTTGGCTGGGTGCAAAGTTACGGCTCACGCTGCGTAAAACCGGCTATCGTGGTGGCCGATATTGAACGTGAAAAACCGATTACGGTGGAGTGGTCTACTTATGCTCAATCATTGACTGCGAAGCAAATGAAAGGAATGTTGACTGGGCCTGTAACGATTTTATGCTGGACGTTTCCTCGTGAAGATATTTCTCGTCAAACCATCACACAGCAATTGGCTTTCGCTTTGCGTGATGAAGTGGCAGACCTGCAGCAAGCGGGCATTAACATCATCCAAATTGATGAACCTGCGATTCGTGAAGGATTGCCATTGAAGAAGCGTGACCATCAAGCATATCTGGCGTGGGCAGTTGAGGCATTTAAAATTGCGGCGGCGAGTGCGAAACCCGAAACGCAGATCCACACTCACATGTGTTACAGCGAATTTAATGAAATCATTGACTCAGTAGCGGCACTGGATGCCGATGTGATTACGATTGAAACTTCTCGCTCGAATATGGAACTGCTCAAAGCGTTTGAAGAGTTTAACTACCCGAATGAAATTGGCCCAGGTGTGTACGATATACACTCGCCAAACATTCCCTCTCAAGAGTGGATTGAAGGTTTGTTGCGTAAAGCGGCGGAAAAAATTCCAGCAGAGAGATTATGGGTTAACCCTGATTGCGGCTTAAAAACGCGCAATTGGAATGAAGTGGAGGCAGCACTGACCAACTTAGTGTCAGCAGCTAAAGCGCTGCGCAAAGAGCTTAAACCCCAGCAAAGTTAAGCCACATTAATCTTGACAGAGGCCTCAAATGAAGCCTCTGTTTTTTACGAATAAAGTGGTGGTCATCACTAATAAGGGGAGGACTATTGTGCCGAACAAGTTGCTTTACTAATGAATTGGTCCACAACAAGTTGGCCCCGCGTATTGCGCATTTTAATTCGATAAGTCAAGCCGAGGTCGAGGTTAGCGCGTGTGGTTGAATCCGAGCAGTAGGTATTGATGCTGGTTTTCAACACTTGATCAATCGGCTTTGCTCCTTTTTGACCCTCATTGTAAATCATCATAATTTCCACCGTACTGCCTTTAGCACTGGCACGCATCACGGACAAAGGCCCAAATTCTAAGGGTAACTCAGCGCTAATCACATTCGCGCGATTACTGGCTACGGCTTCCAAATATTTTTGCTGATCACCATTCGAGCTACAACCCACCAGTACCAGCGTTGTAAACAGAGCACAGAGAATGACTTTCATCTTAAAACACTTTCTTGAAGGGTTTAACGATAACATGTTGATACACACCGGCAGCAACATAAGGATCGGCATCCGCCCATGCTTGAGCTTGTCTTAAAGAATCAAACTCAGCGATGACTGTTGACCCCGTAAACCCAGCTTCTGCTGGATTCTCCGAATCAATTGCTGGCATTGGCCCTGCGGTTAATAGACGACCTTCATCTTGCAAGGTTTGTAAGCGCTCTAAATGTTGTGGCCGGACACTCATGCGTTTTTCCAACGAGTTTTCTACGTCTTGAGAGAAAATAACGTACCACATATTGATATCCTTATTGTTTGATAATGAAGTCGAGGCCTTACTGTACTGAAACTGGCGCGCATTGAAAGCAACCAAACTGAATTTCTGTGATCAGTTGCTAGGCTTAATCGGTCGAGGGCGGCCATCGGTATCAATGGCGACATAATTGAAGGTTGCTTCACATACTTGGAAACGATCTCCCACGCTGTCGTATTTGATGGGTTTTACCCATACTTCAAGATTGACTGACATTGAAGTGCGGCCAATTTTGGTGCATTCACCATAACAACACACCACATCACCTACCTTGACGGGTTTTTTAAACGTAATGCTAGAAACAGACACAGTGACAACGCGGCCAAATGAGATCTCTTTGGCTAAAATTGCGCCAGCCAAGTCGAGTTGAGACATGATCCAACCGCCGAAAATGTCACCGTTGGCGTTAGTATCTGCTGGCATGGCTAAGGTGCGTAGCAATAATTGGCCTCTTGGGGCACTATTTTCCTGATTCATTTTTCGACATCCACAACAACAAAACAGCGACCAAAGTGGTCGCTGAAAAATAGGGACGGATTATACCAAAGACAGCCTGTTTTGCACTCAAAGAGTCCTCTGAATGAATCCTAGCGAGAAGGTTAGTGCAATCAGTGCTCGTGCGAGGAGGGTTTGCTCTCGGAAACTTGCTTCTCTTTTGGCAGGTGTTTGTAGATAAAAACGCCCGTTAATAAGGTATAAACAAAAGTTGCGGCTAATAAGCCAAATACTTTGAAGTTGACCCAAACATCCAATGGTAGTTGATATGCAATGTAGATGTTTAGTACAGCGCAAACGCTGAAAAAGAAAACCCACGCCCAGTTGATTTTTGCCCATACGTGTTCAGGTAAGGTTAGCTCTTTGCCAAGCATTCCTTTAATGGCTGATTTGCCCATGATGTGGCTGATGGTCAAGCCCAAGGCAAAAACAACGTAAACAATGGTGACTTTCCATTTAATGAAATTGTCATCGTGAAAGAAAATCGTCATACCACCGAAGATAGTCACCATCAAAAACGTGATGATCTGCATTTTTTCAACTTTCTTATACAGTGCGTAGGTCAGGGCAATCTGTACCGCACTGGCCACGATAAGTGCCCCTGTGGCGACATAGATGTCGTACATCTTGAAAAGGGCAAAAAAGATGATAAGTGGTATAAAATCAATAAGTTGCTTCATTCGTATTTATGCTTCCGATTTAAACGTTGCGCACAGTCTAACCAAAACCGTGTCAGAGCTAAATAGAAAGAGACAATTCGAAACAAATTAACTAGAAATGGATCAGCGTTCCCAGCCGCTGGTTTCAAGTTGTGGTATTGCTCGTTTCATATCTTCTAAATAGCCTTCACTTTTTAAATTGGCGACGGCTATCTGCAATTCTTCATCTGTCATTGAAAAACAGGAATCTTTGCCAGTAATTAAGCCTAGATATTGGTGGTATTCAAATTCACTGAAATGGCCAATCCGATCGATAACCAATTCTCGGATCCCGTGGTGAATCAAACCATAATAAGTATCACGATGAATATCCATTACTCATACTCCAAGTCGATTCGTGCTAACGCCAAAAGTTTGCCGCTGCTATGTGGCACGAAAGAGGTGTCGTTTATTATAGCAATCGCAATGCCAACTTTATCGTCAGTCATAGGGCGCTTTAATGATTAACTTTAGTATGAGAACTGTTTCTTTTTGCAAATTGCGATGCAAAAAGAAAGCCGCATAGGATGCGGCTTGTATTGGATCAATGATGCTCTGTGATGAGTTAAGCTTTTTGCTGCTCCAATGAGGCCTCAGTGGCTTCTTCTTCAATCAAAGCATCAACAATAACGGCACACGCGGCATCCCCTGTGATGTTGAGCGCGGTACGGATCATGTCGAAGATACGGTCTAGGGCGAACAGTAGTGGCAAACCTTCAATTGGAATTCCAGCCGCTAGCAAAACGGCCACTACAAGGAAAGAAGGACCAGGAACACCTGCCTGACCGACGGCGCCCAGTGTCGCTGTTACGATGATGGCAATGTAAGCGCCCATCGAGAGATCAATATTGAATAGCTGGGCGAAGAAAATCGCAACTAAACCGTAATAGATGGCGTTGCCAGACATGTTGATGGTGGCACCTAACGGCAAAACAAAGGCGGCAGTTGAGTTGCGTACGCCAAGGTCGTGTTCTACGGTATCCATAGTGACAGGGAGTGTCGCCATTGATGACGCGGTTGAAAGGGCTACGGCTTGAGGCTTTTTCATCGCAAGGATAAATTTCTTAGCTGACGTCTTGGTTAAGACCTGAATCATCAGCGGGTAAGCAATAAAGCCGAAAATTAAAATGGCCGCGACATAAACGACAAACAGCTTAAATACCACCATCAGTGCACCAAAACCAAACGTGCCGACGGCTTCAGCCATCAAACCGAATACACCGATAGGCGCGATGATCATCACTTTGTTGATCATCCACACCATGGCATCAACAATGGTGTTTACGCCATTGATGATCGGGTCACGTTTTTCTTTGCTCTGTTTAGAAATGGCAATGCCAAAGAACAAGCAAAAAACAAGGATTTGTAGAATGTTGGCATTATTTAGTGACTGGAAAACGTTGGTTGGGATCATACCCGTAATGGTTGCCCAAAAAGTAGGTAGTTCACCTTTTGCTGCATATTCGGCAGAAAACATACCTTCAACGCCCGAAATATCGACGCCGATACCCGGTTGGAAGACTTCGCCCATTACCAGTGCCAGCGTCACGGCGAGTGCGGAAGTGACTGCAAAAAAGCTGAGTGTGACAAAACCGACTTTACCCGCCGCGTGGCTATTACCAAGGCCCGCAGCACCTGAAATAAGCGCAACGGCCACCAGTGGGATCACCAGCATCTTAATTAGGTTGATAAAAATGACACCCAGTGGCGAAAAGACGGCCGCATCGTGTCCCATCATGGCACCAACGGCAGTACCAATGATCATTGCAATGACGACTTGCACGCCAATGTTGCTTAACAAACTCTTTTTGTTTAACACTTCCATAACCTCTGTGCTAATTAATTGTAAATTCCTAGTGTTACCCACTACATAAATATCAATCGGCGGATAAATGTTTCGACTAGCTTTTTACACGGATATTTTACATTTAGCAATATGGTAACAAGGTAAATTGACAAGATTATTGATAGTTCATTGACATGAAACGTGGTTTTTTCAAAAAGAAAACGTTTGCTATTTGTTTTGTCAATTCAATGAGTGGTTGATTTGTGTTTTGTGAATGAATTTGGCGAGGCGTAAATGTTAAAAAAAAGATCGATTTCTTGGTTTGATTCAGAAATCGATCGGGTTGGTTTTTGCTGTAAAGCAATTTATTTCAACGTCGCTGCTTTCATGCTGGAAACGAAATGGCTGAGAGTCGTTAACATTTCATCTGGCTGATTAAGTCGTTGTTCAATAATTTTCACCACTGCGGATCCTGATATTGCGCCAGCGGCACCGGCGGTGATGGCCTGTTTGACTTGCTCAGGTTCTGATATCCCAAACCCAAGCAATGCGGGTGGGGCATCAAATTGGTTCAGTCTTTCCAACAAGGCATGTACTGGCATATTGGCTTTTGTTTCTGCTCCTGTCACACCGGATCGAGACAGTAGATAAGTATAGCCACGGCCAAGTTTGGCGACCGCGGCTAGGGTCTCATCACTGGCGGTGGGTGGTGCGATGAAAATGGGTTGAATCCCGTATTTGTCTGCCGCCGCGACAAATTCACGGCTTTCATTAGTCGGAACATCGGCGATCAATACTGAATCTACACCCGCATTTTTACAGCGTTGGTAGAAGTTTTCGATGCCGCGTGAATAAACTAGGTTGGCATACATGAGTAGTCCGATAGGCAGGTCGGGATATTGCGCGCGAATTTTGGTGATCAACTCAAAGCAGATATCTGGAGTCGTCCCTGCATCCAGTGCACGAATATTCGCCCCTTGGATGGTTGGGCCATCAGCGAGCGGATCAGAGAAAGGGATACCGAGTTCTAATGCGTCTGCTCCTGCTTCCACTAGCGTTTGCATGATGCGCAGTGATTGCTCTGGATCTGGGTCCCCGATGGTCACAAATGGAACAAACGCACCTTGATTGTTGTCAGCTAAACGCTGAAATAGGGTTTGATAGCGATCCATTACAGCGCTCCTTTCTCTTCTAATAGTTTATGGACGGTGAAAATATCTTTATCGCCGCGACCGGATAGATTCACGACCAATAACTGCTCTTTTTCTGGCTCGGCATACGCCATCTTCACGGCGTAAGCAACCGCATGTGATGATTCCAGCGCGGGAATAATACCTTCGTTACGTGCGAGCGATTGGAAAGCATCGAGTGCTTCGTCATCGGTAATGCTTTCGTACTCAGCGCGGCCTATCGCATAAAGATGAGCGTGCTGAGGGCCAACAGAAGGGAAATCAAGCCCAGCGGACACCGAGTAAGACTCTTCTACTTGCCCGTTTTCATCTTGCATCAAAGGTGATTTCATACCGAAGAAAATACCTGTCTTGCCGTGCTTTAATGGCGCGCCATGCTGGTGGGTATGAATGCCTTTTCCTGCTGGCTCAATGCCAATCAAACGGACACTCTTTTCTTCAATAAAGTCAGCAAACATGCCAATCGCGTTCGAACCGCCGCCGACACAAGCAAGCACCGCATCTGGTAAACGACCTTCGCGAGCCAAAATTTGCAGTTTCGTTTCTTCGCCAATCATGCGTTGAAATTCACGGACTATGGTTGGAAATGGGTGAGGACCCGCTGCTGTACCTAATAAATAGTGGGTGGTTTCATAGGTGGCAGACCAGTCACGTAGCGCTTCATTGCACGCATCTTTAAGTGTTGCTGATCCTGAATGAACGGGGATCACTTCTGCGCCCATTAGCTTCATACGAAACACGTTGGGGCTTTGACGTTCAACATCTTTTGCGCCCATATAAACGCGACATTTTAGCCCCAGTAGTGCGCAGGCCAACGCCGTTGCAACACCATGTTGCCCTGCGCCTGTTTCGGCAATAATTTCATGTTTACCCATACGCTTAGCAAGCAGTGCCTGACCAAGTACTTGGTTAGTTTTGTGTGCGCCACCGTGCAATAAGTCTTCACGTTTTAAGTACAATTTGGTTTTTGTGCCTTTCGTGAGATTTCGCGTCAAAGTTAGCGCCGTTGGCCGACCTGCATACTCTTGTAGTAACGTCATGAATTCAGCACGAAATTCAGGATCTTCCTGCGCATCAATAAAAGCTTGTTCCAATTGGTCAAGCGCTGGTACTAAAATTTGTGGAACGTATTGACCACCGTATTCGCCAAAATAGGCATCGAGTTTTGCCATGATTCGTATCCTTAGTCTCTGTGTTACTACTGAGTGATTCAGTGGTAATGAATCTGTTGTTATCCCTTGCTACTTGACCTTGCGGCTGGTTGAGTTACTCGCTTTTCAAGCCAATGGGAATCGATTTAGTGTTAGTACTGCCGAATAGCGTCGAACGCTAGGGTTAGCTTGTGTAAGTCTTTTTTCCCCGGTTCGCTCTCAACACCTGAATTGAGATCGAGCCCTAAACAACCGATGTTTGCTGCTTGCTGAGCATTTTCAGGGGATAAGCCACCCGCCAACATGACATCGTTTACCTCGGTTAGTAATTGCCAGTCAAAACGTTGGCCAGTGCCGCCAGATTGCGTTCCTACTTTGGCATCGAATAAATGACGGTCAATGTGGCGCTCAAGTTTGGTCGGTACGCAGTCGCTCACGCCATAAGCTTTCCAGATTTCAATCTGGCTAGGTAAGTGAGCTCTCAATTGGTCAACATAGGCTTGATCTTCTTCGCCATGCAGTTGCACCGCAAAGAGTTTTAACGTCGTAGCAATCTGCGTAATGGCTTCAATAGTGTGATTTTGAAACACGCCCACGTAGCGCAGCGGCGCGCCGCTCATCGTCAAACGTGCATTGTCCAAGTCGACATAGCGTTTGGATTGCGGCACAAAAATTAAGCCACCAAACACGGCTCCAGCTTGATAGGCTTTGGCCGCATCGTCAGCATGAGTTAAGCCGCACACTTTGTTTTCGCCGAGCGTCACTTTGCGTACCGCTAGCTCTAAATTTTCTTCGGCCATTAACGAGCTGCCGATTAAAAATCCGTTGGCGTATTGCGAAAGTTCACGCACTTGTTGGTGAGTATAAATGCCAGACTCAGAGATGATCACGGTTCCTTCTGGGAGTAAAGGTGCCAGCTGTTTAGTGCGATTTAGATCGGTTGAGAGATCGCGCAAGTTGCGGTTATTAATGCCAATAACTTTCGCTTGCAGGGCGACAGCCCGATGCAGCTCTTCCTCATTGCTCACTTCGGTTAAAATACCCATACCCAGTTGGTGAGCCACATTGGCTAGCGTTTGATAGTGTTGATCATCAAGGACGGACAGCATCAATAAAATGGCATCTGCACTGTAATGACGAGCCAAATAAACCTGATAAACATCAACCATAAAGTCTTTGCAAATCACAGGTTGGCTTACTTGCGCGCGAACGCGTGGCAGAAATTCGAGGTTGCCTTGGAAATATTTTTCATCAGTCAAAACTGAAATGGCGTCTGCATATTGATGGTAAACCGAGGCGATATAATCCAAATCAAAATCTTGGCGAATGAGTCCTTTGGAAGGTGACGCTTTTTTACACTCCAAAATAAAAGCGGTTTTACCCGTGTTTAACGCATCATAAAACGAGCGATCCGATACGGTTAATAAGTGTTCGAAGCTGCCCAATGGTTGCTGCGTTTTACGCTGCTCGACCCATTCATATTTGTCATTGACGATTTTGGCCAATACTTCAGCCATTTGAGTATGCTGGGTTGAAATGTGGTCAGAAAGTTGCTCAGGCATGGGGCTTAACCTCTTTGTGCCAGTTGTTGGACAAGCTGATAGGCTTTGCCCGAGTTCATTACACTAATGGCCTGTTGTGTATTGGCTTTGAGATCTTCTTGGCCAAAAAGACGCAGCAGCAGCGCCACATTAACAGCGACGGCAGCCAATTGCGCTGGCGTGCCTTTCCCTATCAGCAGGTTGGTGATAATGGCGCGATTCTCCGCAGGCTCACCACCTTGAATGGCTTCGAGTGGGTAGCTTTCAACACCAAAATCTTTAGGTGTTAAGGTGTATTCGATGATGTGTCCATCACGAATTTCAGCCACTAAGGTTTCACCATGAATCGCCACTTCATCTAAACCACTGCCATGAACGACCGCTGCACGTTTCAATCCCATTTGTAACATGGTTTGGGCAATAGGCAGAACCAGTTCTTTACTGTAAACACCCATCAGTTCAATGTTGGGGCGAGCAGGGTTAATTAGCGGTCCTAATATATTGAAGATAGTGCGCGTTTTCATGGTTTGGCGCACGGGCATCGCATGACGCACGCCACCATGATATTGCGGCGCAAATAGGAAAGCGACGCCCAAATCATCGATGGCTTGGCGAGTATTTTCAGCGCTCATCGCAAGGTTAATACCAAATGAATCCAGTAGATCAGAAGAGCCTGATTTGCTCGATACTCCACGATTACCATGTTTGGCAATTTTTACGCCACAGGCAGCAGCAACAAATGCTGCGGTGGTTGAAATATTAAAAGTATTTGAGCCATCACCACCAGTGCCGACTATGTCTGCAAAATCATAGTCTGGCCTTGGAAACGGGGCCGCGTTAGCCAATAATGCTTTGGCTGCGCCAGCAATTTCATCGGGTGTTTCACCTTTGATTTTCAGTGCCGTCAATACCGCCGCCATCAAAATAGAGTCGAGTTCACCACGGATGATGACATCAAACAGTTGCTGGCTTTCTGCTTGCGAGAGCGACTGCTGCGCGTAAAGTTTATTAATGATGTTTTCCATAAAATATCCCTATAAATCCGTTAGTGGGTGCTTTTTTCTAAAGCCCAATCGATCGCATTGGCAAGCAATGCTGCGCCATGAGTAGTCATGATGGACTCTGGATGAAATTGAAAGCCGCACACTTTATCTTGCTCTTGCACCACGGACATCACGAGCCCATCAACCTCAGCCGTGATGGTTAAACTATCTGGAACCTCAGTAGCCACTAGGGAATGATAACGAGCAATGGCTAGTGGTGACGGTAGCTGTTGGTAAATACGGTGATGTTGATGTTCCATCATCGAGATTTTGCCATGGATAATTTCGCCAGCACCCGCGACGGTGCCGCCGTAAGCTTCAACAATCGCTTGGTGACCTAAACAGATGCCAATGATCGGCACTTTGCCCTTAAGGCGTTGGATTAATTGTGGCATGCATCCCGCGTCTGCGGGCGCGCCCGGTCCGGGGGAGAGTAGCAGCAGCGGTTCATCCAATTGAAAGACCGCTTGTTCAATGCTCTGTGCGGCGATGTTGTTGCGATAAACTGTCACCGTATGGCCGAGTGAGCGGAATTGATCAACAAGGTTGTAGGTAAAGGAATCAAAGTTATCGATAAAAATAATGTTGGCCATGTCTGCTACTCCTGATGCGCGGCTTGAATTGCAGAGATCACGGCTTGTGCTTTACCACGTGTCTCGTCGGCTTCCGATTGAGGGTCTGAATCATAAACGACCCCAGCGCCCGCTTGAACTTGCGCAATACCCTGTTCGACATAAGCCGAGCGGATCACAATGCAAGTATCTAAATCGCCTTCCCCGGTAAGATAGCCTACCGCGCCACCGTAACTGCCACGGCGGGCTTTTTCCACGTTACGGATAAGCTGCATGGCGCGAATCTTCGGCGCACCAGTGAGTGTGCCCATATTCATGCACGCTTGGTAAGCGTGCAGTGCATCGAGATCGCTTCGGAGTTGACCCACCACGCGAGAAACCAAATGCATAACGTGACTGTAGCGATCCACTTTCAATAAATCAGCGACGTGGCGCGTTCCTGCTTGTGCAATACGCGCGACATCGTTGCGCGCAAGGTCGACCAACATCATGTGTTCAGCGTTCTCTTTTTTGTCGCAACGTAGTTCAAGTTCAATGCGGCTATCTAAATCAAAATCAATTGAACCATCGGCGCGTTTACCACGGCGGCGAGTCCCTGCGATAGGGTAAATCTCAATCTGGTTGGTTTCGGTGGCGTATTTCAATGCGCTTTCAGGAGAAGCGCCAAACAGAGTAAAGCGTTCGTCTTGCATATAAAACATGTAAGGGCTTGGATTGCTCTCTTTCAGTTTTTTATAAGCAGCAAGTGGTGAAGGGCAAGGCAGGGTAAATCGGCGAGAAGGGACCACCTGAAAAACATCGCCTTTCACGACAAATTCTTTTAACGCTTGAACGGTCTTGCAAAACTCTTGGTCAGAAATATTCGTTGTCACGCTTACGTTAGCTACGGTTTTGGCTTGCGGTAGTAATTTGGGTGCGGCACATTGCTGCGCGATCTCTTGTAAACGAGTAATTAATGTTTCGCGCATTGTTGGCGTGGGGTTAAAAACACTGGCTTGCAACTGACAATGCTCAGTTTTATGGTCAATCACCAACAAGGTTTCTGCGATATAAAAAACGTAGTCTGGACACTGATTAGTCGTATCGGCATTTCCTAGCGGTTCGAAGTTGGCCACCAAATCGTAGGCAAATAAACCGCCTAGAAAGAGGGCATGTTTATCGTGATGACGAAGATCGAAACTGTGCTGCACGAGGCGTAGTGCATCAAAAGAAGAGGCTTCGCGTAGGCGAGAATCTTCGTCTAGCGTGTCGCATGGTGCTTGAAATTGAAGCGTTAAGGTATTTTGTTGTAACTGATGTTCAATATCCGCTTTAATATTACGCTGTAGATGTTCGATGAGCTGTTGACCATTGTCTGTCAATGCGTGAAAAGTGACAACGTGACCAAAGCAGGTGATGCGCACGGCAGCATCAACCAATAATAGACTTTTGAGATCCTGTTTTGAGTCGATCTCGGCGGATTCTAATAGCAAACAATCTGTTTTTGACTCACATAGCGTATGAAATAGACGTGTTGGATCTTGGGTATAAGGCACGGACATATTGATTACGTCAATTTGGCCTAAGTTTTTAATTTCAATGGTCTTATTCACAAGACCTCCTTGATGAATTTTAATGTTCCTGTCGTCCATACTCGCATAATCCTCTTAGAGACCCAATCATCACTTTGGGGGGTTCGCTGTTTTATTGCGCAATGTAATGTGAGCTATTCGACAAAATAAAAAGCCCGCTCATTGAGGCGGGCTTTGTGAATTCGTGTTCTATTTTAAAAGTACACGGTTGCCCACCAAGAACTTGTCCAAGTGTGCCACCAATTGAGCTCAGATGAAGCTGCGCTTAAATTGTGATTATGGTTTTGGTTAAATTCTTGTAACATGGTCAACCTCAAATACGTGCCTTGCATTTGTGTACTAGTTAACTAGTGCGAGAGTAAAAAGTCAAGCCTAAAAGATGGCCAAAATAAAATTATGAGAATTGATCTACATAGCCACACCACTTCTTCAGATGGCAGGTTATCGCCGCAAGCCTTAATCGATAGAGCGCTAAGCTTTGATATTGAGGTATTGGCGATCACTGATCACGATACGACTGATGCATTAACTATTGCTCATGACTATATTAATCAGCAACAATTACCCATCACCTTGATCGATGGCATCGAGATTTCCACGGTTTGGCAAAATAAAGATATTCATATTGTTGGGCTCAACATCGACTCAAACGCTCAAGCTCTGCAGCAGTTAATTGAGCAGCAAAAGGCACATCGTGTGCAGCGCGCACAATTGATTGCACAACGATTGCAAAAAGTGACACGTGAAGGGGTGTTAGAAGAGGTGCAAGCCATCGCCGGAGAGGCACCGATTACTCGTGCGCATTTCGCAAAATGGCTGGTTGAACAGGGTTTTGCGAAGAACATGCAGCAGGTGTTCAAAAAGTTTCTCACCCGCGATAATCCCGGGTATGTACCACCAAGTTGGTGCTCGATGACCGATGCCGTTGAAGCAATACACGCCGCTGGTGGCCAAGCGGTATTAGCGCATCCTGGACGATATGACTTGACGACCAAGTGGCTCAAGCGCTTAATAACGGCGTTTGTAGAAGCGGGTGGTGACGCTATGGAAGTGGCACAGCCACAACAAGCGCCACAAGAAAGACGTAATTTGGCTGATTATGCCATACAATACAATCTATTAGCTTCTCAAGGCAGTGACTTTCATTACCCCTCACCTTGGATGGAACTGGGGCGAAATCTTTGGTTGCCTTCTGGCGTCGATCCTGTCTGGAAAGATTGGGGTTTAAGCCCCGTAGATAGACTCAATAATGAGGAATTACAATGAGCCAGTTTTTTTACGTTCATCCAGAAAACCCGCAGACTCGCTTGATTACTCAAGCGGTTGCTATTATCCGCAATGGCGGAGTTGTTGTGTACCCAACGGATTCTGGTTATGCACTAGGCTGCCAACTAGAAAATAAACAAGCATTAGAGCGTATTTGCCAAATTCGCCGCCTTGATGATAAGCATAATTTTACCTTGCTGTGCCGTGATTTGTCAGAGCTCTCTTTTTATGCGCGTGTGGATAATACCGCTTTTCGCTTGCTAAAGAATAATACACCTGGCCCTTATACGTTTATTTTCAAAGGGACCAAAGAAGTGCCACGTCGGTTGATGAATGCGAAGCGTAAGACGATTGGTATCCGCGTGCCTAATAACCGTATTGCACTTGATTTACTTGAAGCGTTAGGTGAACCACTAATGTCCACTTCACTTATTTTGCCCGGCAACACCCATACAGAATCGGATCCAGAAGAGATTCGGGATCGCCTTGAGCACGCCGTGGATGTCATTTTAAACGGGGGTTATTTAGGTGAACAGCCGACGACAGTGATTGATTTCAGTGAAGATGATATGGTGGTTGCTCGCGTGGGAGCGGGCGATCCAACACCTTTTGAATAGCTTTTGAGTAGGCCATCAAAACGAGTGCTTTTTGGCGTAGAATTTGAGATACTATGCGGCCGCGATTTTGGGGTCGCATTTTTTCATTCGACGTCTGTGAAGACGACACATAGGTAGATAAATGAGCGAAAAGTTACAAAAAGTTTTAGCACGAGCTGGTCATGGTTCTCGTCGTGAGTTAGAAGCTTTGATTAGAGCAGGACGTGTCAGTGTTAATGGCAAGGTAGCTATGTTGGGCGAGCGTCTAGAAGATGATAACGCGGTTGTGCGTATTGATGGACATGCTGTTTCCGTTAAAGCGCCAGAAGAGGTTATTTGTCGAGTGCTTGCTTACTACAAACCGGAAGGTGAGCTTTGTACCCGTCATGATCCAGAAGGTCGTCGGACGGTATTTGATCGTCTACCTAAAATTCGTGGTTCGCGTTGGATTTCAGTTGGCCGCTTAGATGCCAACACCTCAGGCTTACTTCTCTTTACTACCGATGGTGAATTGGCTAATCGCCTTATGCACCCAAGCCGTCAAGTAGAACGCGAATATTTAGTGCGTGTTTTTGGCGAAGTGAACGAGCAGAAAGTGCGTAACCTCGTTAAAGGGGTTGAGCTAGAAGATGGCTTGGCACGCTTTGAAGATATTGTTTACGCTGGTGGTGAAGGTATGAACCATACTTTCTACGTCGCGATTAACGAAGGCCGTAACCGTGAAGTTCGTCGTCTTTGGGAATCTCAAGATACCACAGTGAGCCGTTTGAAACGCGTTCGTTACGGCGAGATCTATTTGGACAAAAAACTGCCACGCGGCGGTTGGATGGAACTGGATCTTAAAGATGTAAACTATTTACGTGAATTGGTTGAACTGCGTCCTGAAAAAGAGACGATGCTAGATTTGAGCAAAGACAACACTTCACGTACTCGTGAGCGTGCGCGTAGCCAAAAAATTCGCCGTGCCGTTAAGCGCCATGAAGAGCGCGTAACGACGACGGGCAAGCCTAAAAGTCGTACGACCAATGGTACAACGACGAATGGTAAGAAAACTAACGGTACGACAACCAATGGCACAACTACTGGCCGTCGCAAGCCTGCTTCAAGTACCCGTAACAGTGGTGCCGATGGTAGCCGCGGCACTGGTCGGCCTCAAACTGGTAAAGCGAAAGCGCCACGTCGATAAGCGAAACTTTCTCGTTGCCTGTTAATTGATATTAAAATCCCGAGCTAAGCTCGGGATTTTTTCGTTTAATACATTGATAATAAAATAAAAATTAAAACAATAGAGTTGGTATTGAGCACTTGTGCATGATTGACATCCCTATGTTCATATTTTCTGGTATTTAAGTGAGTAGAGTGAAGAAACAGGCTACATGTGGCATGTATGGTATGGTTGACTAAATTTTAGTGATGCTACAATGTTACGATCATAAGCGGGTACATTTGGAGTCAGTTAAACATGGATAGAGCAGGCATCTCAGCCGTTAAAGTGGCACTTATCTACGCAACATTTGCCGTGCTCTGGATATTATTCTCGGATATGACAGTCGAATTATTGCTAGATAACGCCCAGTTGCGCGCTCTCGCTCAAACCTATAAGGGGTTGATGTTTGTCATTATTACCGCCTTACTTTTGCTCATGTTGGTGCTTAGAGGGAATCGCTTACTAGAAAAAGCCAATGATATGGACAGCCTCACTGGGCTGCACAGCCTTAGTATGTTTGTGCGTACTCTCAATATAACGATCAAAAAATTAAAGTCTAATGAGCGATTTATTCTTTGTTACCTTGATGTCGACGATTTTAAAAGTATCAACGAAACTCTGGGGTTTGAGCGTGCAGATGCATTTTTGCAGGATTTAGCTCACGATATTAACGAAATGGCTTTGCCCGGCTCATTAGTATCGCGCTTACATGCCGATCAGTTTGCCAGTTTTGTAAAGTTGAGTGACGCTGTAGATATGGATTCTCATGTTCGGAGCGTCCAACGTCTGTATACCCATCGGGCCAAGCAACACAATATTGAAACAACTTGCTGTATAGGTGTTGCCATTTACCCAGCCGATGGTATCAGTGCTAGAGAACTGATGGTTTCCGCGACTGAGGCTCTTAATGTTGCAAAGAAACAAAAGAATGCCATTCAGTATCATGACAAAACATTAACAGAAAAAGCGATGCAGCGCCGGCAAATGGTCCTCGACCTGCGCTTAGCGATCGACGACGATAGCTTAACGGTTGTATATCAACCTAAATATGACCTAAAAACATTAACAGTCAACGGTGTCGAAGTACTGATTCGTTGGAACCATCCTGTTAAAGGCGCTATCCCGCCTGATGTTTTTATCCCATTAGCCGAGGACAATGGCTTGACGGGCGCTATCTCCAAATTTGTGGTTGGAAAAGTATCACAGGAGCTGGGGCGTTCAGGAATATTGGGGACACAAATTAAACACGTTGCTGTTAATGTCTCCGCGACTGAGTTCAATAATGCTGATGAGATGTATGAACTCACGCGATTTATTCAGCAGCATGAGAATTTGAACTCATACATACGCATTGAAATTACGGAAACAGCAACGCTTACCGATATGAAAAAGAGTGTTGAAATTATTTCTAATCTGCAATCTAACGGGATTACTTTTTCCATCGATGATTTTGGCACAGGTTATACGTCACTTGCCATGCTCAAAGATCTTACTGTGGATGAAATCAAAATTGACCGCAGTTTCGTCTCTGAAGTAGAACATGATGATCGTTCAAGAACGATAGTGAATGCCATTATTGCTATGGCGCAAAGTTTTGACATCAATATTGTGGCAGAAGGCGTAGAGACAGCCAACCAATTGAAAATTTTGCAGGCAATGGGCTGCCAACAAGTGCAGGGCTACTACCTAGGACACCCAATGCCAGTGGAAGATCTCATTAACCATTTGTCCTTGAATATTAATTAAAAATCTCACCTATAAAATGAGTAGTACGCTCAGTACTTATTAAGCTGATGAGGTACGTATTTAGCGAGTTTGGTTGACTGCCGCTTCTTTGCAAGGCCGCTTCTTCACCCTCATGCACTGACTCTCAAAGCAAGAGGGCGAAGATTTTTCATACCAAGCTTCAGTTACCTAATTCAGCATAGTGTTCCTAAAAAAGATAAGTCTCATAACGAGCAAATGACAAACTATGGCTACAAGGTTTGCTGTAGTTGGAAATAGCGGCCTTGTTTGGCCAATAACGCTTGGTGGCTACCGTATTCTACGATTTCACCTTGTTCAATCAGGCAAATAGCATCCATTGTTTCTAACTCGACCAAGCGGTGAGTAATAAAGAGGACCGTTTTATGCGCAAAATGCTGTTGAAACAGAGCCAGAATTTGCTGCTCTGTTTGTTTATCCAAGCCTTCCGTGGGTTCATCGAGTAATAAAATTGAACCGTTGTGGAGCAGTGCGCGCGCGATACCGATGCGGCGTTTCTCTCCACCAGAGAGCTGACGGCCGCCGTCACCCAGCCATGCGTCCAAACCTAGATCGTCCAACAGAGTATGTAAACCGACTTGCGTTAAGGCGTGAGCCAACTGTTGATCGTTTGCGCTTGGATTGGCCATCGCGAGGTTGTCTCGCAGCGTGCCATTGAGTACATCTACACGTTGGCTAACCACACTGATGGTTTGGCGAAGTTCACTCTCATTCCACGCTGTTAAGTGGGTACCTGCAATGGAGACGCTACCTTGCTGTGGATCCCAATAGCGTGACAGCAGTTGCATTAAGGTTGATTTGCCAGAGCCTGTTTGTCCCACTATTGCAACGCGATGCCCTGCGGGAATATGGAGGTTGACACCGCGTAGCACATCTTGGCTGCTGTCAGGATAGTGAAAGGTTACGTCTGAAAATTCAATATCGAATTGACCTGAGTGCTGAGTTGAAGCGGTAGGAAATTGGACTTCAGGCTCAGCCAGAATAATATCGTTGAGGCGGCGAGCAGAAGTGAGTGTTTGTCCTAAATGTTGAAATGCACCAGCAATCGGCATCAGCAGTTCAAAACTTGCCATAGTTGCAAAAGCCACCAGTGCAATCATCGGGTCGGGTTGATTACCTGCCACACCATCGGCGGCAAGCCAGATCACTAACACAAGCGTCCAGCCATTAGCGAGCATGAGCAGTGCTTGTGCAAGGCCAGAAAAATGAGCGTTAGCCAATTGATTGACCAGCAATTTTTGCTGCGCTCTAAGAATCGCTTCACGGTAACGGTTTTCTGCACCAAACAGGGTCAGTTCAGTGTAGCCTTGCAACCAGTCAAGCGTTGCAATACGCAAATCCGCCTTGTGCTGGGTGAGCTCGGCACCATTACGCTGACCCAGTTTATAAAAGAGGACAGGCCACACGAGCAGTAGCGTCAGAAGAATTGCACCAAGGGTTAAGCCAATCGCAGGGTCGAACCAACATAAGAATGCCGTTAACGCACTAATGCCCAGTACACCCACGGTTACTGGGCTGATTAAGCGTAAATAGACGTGATCCATAGCATCGATATCTGCCACTAGACGGTTGAGTAAATCAGCGTCTCGGAGGTTTGACACACGTCCTGGGATCAGTGGCGCGAGTTTTTGGAAGAAGAAAATACGCAGATCCGTCAGCAGCTTGAATGTAGCATTATGGCTGACAACACGCTCACCCCAACGTCCTGCAGTGCGTCCCATGGCAAACCCACGTACAAACGCGCCCGGTAGCATGTAGTTGAATGTTTCACGAGCAATGGTTAAGCCAGCAATGGCCGCTGCGGATAAAAACCAGCCGGATAAGGTCAGTAGACCAATCGAGGCAAACAGGGTTAAAAAGGCCAGCAGCATACCGAGAGATAAACCAAACCAGTGCTTTTTATACAATTTAAGGTAAGGGATGAGATCACGCATCAAGGTTCCCCTTATTGGCTTCATCAAGCGCTTGATTAGCTTGTAACATATCGGAAAACAGACCCTTTTGCTGGCTGAGTGTATTGTAATCGCCTGTTTGAACTATCGCCCCATTTTGCATCACCAAAATCTGTTGCACCGATTTTAATGGTGCTAATTGGTGCGTCACGATTAAAGCGGTGTGGTGTTGAATTTGGCGGTTCAAACCTTGCATCACTAACTGTTCGCTGCGGGCATCTAAGCTGGCGGTTGGTTCATCAAGTAGCCAAAAATTGCCGTTTTGTAGCAGCGCGCGAGCAAGTGCAATTCGCTGAGCTTGTCCGACAGATAATCCACCAGATCGATCGGTGATGGCGTAATCCAAACCATGTTTGTCGACAAATTCAGCTGCATAGGCATTGTCTAAAGCCGAATGAAGCGCTTCGTCACTCATGTCATGCTTGCCGAGGCTGATATTCTCAACGATGGTTCCGTGCACCAATAGTGGGTTTTGCCCAACCCAACTGATCTGCTTACGCCAGCTGGTATGCTCAAGATCGCTCAGTTCAATACCATTAATTTTCAAACTGCCTTGGTAAGGCATGAAGCCTAAAATGGCGTTTACTAAGCTGGTTTTACCTGCACCGCTTGGCCCGACAAGCGCAGTGGTTGAATGGTTATCTAACGTAAATGAAATTGGACCGACCAAGCGTTTTCCTTCTGGGCTAAACACTTCGAGATCTTGCGCTACAATGTCAATCCGCTGTGCACCGTCGAGCGAGATAGATCCTGATTTCACCTTGCTGATGTCTGTTTCCAAAAACTCGACAATGCTTTCAGCCGCGCCGACAGCTTGTTGTTTGGCGTGATAAAAGGTGCCCAAATCACGTAATGGTTGATAAAACTCAGGCGCAAGGATCAAGATAAATAGGCCGGAAAATAGAGTTACGGCTGTACCGTAGTAGCCGAAATTCAACTCGCCAATAAAGCTAAAACCAAAGTAAACGGCGGTGATGGCGATCGATATCGAGGTGAAAAATTCTAACACTGCTGATGATAGAAAGGCGATTTTCAATACATCCATTGTGCGAGTGCGAAAGACTTCAGAAGCGCCTTTAAGCTGATCGGCTTCGGCTTGTGTGCGGTTGAATAGGCGTATTGTAGTCATCGACTGCAGGCGATCATAAAAGTGACCAGATAACCGCTGCAGAGCTTTGAAATTTTTACGATTAGCATCGGCTGCTTTCATACCGACTAAGGCCATAAACAGCGGCACTAAGGGTGCGGTGATTAAGAAAATCAAACCCGCCGCCCAGTTGACGGGAAAGACCACAATCAAAATCATAAACGGGATCAACACAGATAATGACATCTGCGGTAAATAGCGCGCAAAAAAGTCCTGCATGTTTTCGACTTGTTCAAGCAGTAATGTTGCCCATGCACCGGCAGGCTTACCTTTAATGTAAGCAGGCCCCAACTCGCGAACTTTATCCAGTATTAACTGACGGATATAAATGCGGATCTGCTCTCCGCAGCGAAAACCCGCAATTTCACGCCCCCATGCGCACGCGGCACGTGCGGCAATCGTCACCACCAAACCAAGAAAATAGGGAATGAGCTCTGCTTTATCAACTTGTTCAATAATCAGTTGATGCAGAATGGAGGCGAGGAGTGCGGCCTGAGCCAGCAAAAACACACTTGATAATACGCCAAGGCCAACAGCAATCATTAACCAGCGTTTTGCCAGTTTACTTTGCTGTTTGAGCCAATTATTCAAGCTACGTTGCTTTTTCTTATCCATTTCGAAGGCTTAATGAGAATTATTATGTAAACGGAAGGGCGGTAGTATACAAAATAAAGCCCGATGGATATACCACCGGGCTGTAGGGTTTTGTTATAAAACTGGAAAATAACCTTTTGCTTACTTGCCGTTCATGCCTACTTATCGTTCAAGCTATCTAGGTAACGTTCCGCATCTAAGGCGGCCATACAACCCGTTCCTGCCGAAGTGATCGCTTGGCGATAGTTGTGATCCATCACATCACCAGCAGCAAACACACCTTCAATACTAGTTTGAGTTGCATTACCATCAAGGCCAGATCTGACTACGATATAGCCTTCTTTCATCTCTAGCTTACCAGCAAACATGTCGGTATTCGGTTTGTGACCAATCGCGATAAAGACGCCCATCACGTCCAGATCTTCTGTCGTTTCTGATTGGGTGTGTTTCATACGAACACCCGTCACGCCAGTATCATCACCTAAGACTTCCTCTAAGGTACGGTCAGTGTGGAGCACTATATTGCCGCTTGCGACTTTATCCATCAGACGGTTAATCAGTATTTTTTCTGCGCGGAACGAATCACGGCGGTGGATGAGGTGAACTTGTGCCGCAATATTAGATAGATAAAGCGCTTCTTCCACAGCGGTATTGCCGCCACCTACAACGGCTACTTTTTGGTTACGATAGAAAAAACCATCGCAAGTAGCACAAGCGGAAACTCCTCGTCCTTTAAAGGTTTCTTCTGAATCTAAACCTAGGTAACGTGCGGATGCACCTGTTGAAATGATGAGAGCATCGCAGCTATATTCTGCACTATCGCCTTTAAGGCGGAATGGCCGCTGTGAAAAATCAACTTCATTAATATGATCAAACACAATCTCAGTTTCGAAGCGCTCGGCATGCTCTTTCATTCGCTCCATTAAAGCAGGGCCCGTGAGGCCTTCGGCGTCTCCTGGCCAGTTTTCTACTTCTGTAGTGGTCGTTAACTGACCACCTTGCTGCATACCGGTAACGAGAACTGGATTAAGGTTAGCGCGAGCTGCGTAAACGGCTGCCGTATAACCAGCCGGGCCTGAACCAAGAATAAGAAGTTTGCAATGTTTCACGTTGCTCATGGGGACTCCAGTATCGAAAATGCTCGAAAATTTAACACGATTGTAGGGAATATCTCGAGTCAATTAAAGCGATTACATGGGCTAGCTTAGAAATAATCGTTATATAGCCAAACTAAGCAATGATGGGACTTGGCTAATAAGTCAGCCAACGTGTTTTTAAGCAATTTCGGCCGCTGGCTTTAGCCGCATAAAGTAGTTGGTCGACTTCTTCACACAATGCTTGGAGGTCTAAATCAGTATTCGTTGCGGTCAACACGCCAAAACTCGAAGTGACGGATACCGATTCTCGTGATTCGGTTACAAAATGGTGATCTTCAATTTTTCGGCGCAAGGTTTCGGCAATTTCGCTAGCGATGCTTAAGTCAGTGTCGGGTAGTAAGATGAGAAACTCTTCCCCACCGTAGCGAGCGACAACATCGGAAGAGCGTACCGATGACTTAAAGATAGCCGCAATTTCCACTAATACTTGATCGCCGAAGGCGTGACCATAAGTGTCATTAATGACTTTAAAATAATCAATATCGGTCAAAATAAGGCTAATCGGTTTTGCATCTTCATTATGTTGGATCTGTTCGTCTAATTGCGCTGAGTCGAATGGTTCGGCGTTTTTTTTAGGTGAAGATTGACCTTTGAACCAAGTCTGTTGCCACATCAAAATCCGTTGTGCGAGTTTAATAAGCGCTTCGCTACTATTTTGGTAAGATTTGGATTGATGTTTTGCAAATCGTTCTTCCATGTAGCGTCGATTATACAAGCCAGTCAAGGTGTCCGTTTTGGCAAGCATGCCCATTTTGATGCGAGAGCGGTTGGCCCAGATAAATATGACCAATAATCCGATTAATGCAAGAGCAAGGAAAAAGACGATTTCACCTAATAGATGAAACGTTTTCTGATGGTTTTCAATTTCTAGCTTTTGAAGTACGTTGTTCCAGTTTAGATCCTGATTTTCATATTGTAGACGCTCAAGATCAAACAACATTTGTTGTCTCTGTAAGTTCTCTATCTGTTCAACATTGCGAAGTGTGAGCGATCGTAAATGATAAAAATCATAAGTTTCATAGGCTTGTTTGTAGTTGTTTTGCCCAGCATAAGCCTGTGCTGCCACTTTTAACAACTCTATCTGTTGAATAAGTAGATTTGATCTTTGCTTGATATGCACAATGAGTGGTTCTACAAATTCAATCACTTCACCGTAGCGTTTTTGTTCCAATAGATCTTGTGTTTGTAATAGCTGAAAAGTGGCAAGGTAGCCTGGTTGGCTTTCTCTGTACTGCAGTTCCTCCGCTTTTTTCAAGAAAAAGCGCATTTGATCTCGGTTGTTGGTATCTCGATAAAGCCGTGCAAGTTCAATGTTAATACGAAAGCGATGTCGCCCGTCACCCAGTATTTGTGCCAGCTTGAGTGCGGTTTTATAGGTTTCGATCGCCGCCGTGATTTGATTACGTGACTCTTGCAACTTAGAGATGTCGAGTAAGCTAACCAATTGGCTATAAGACATTTTACGTTGCTTGAAGTAACTGTAGGAATTTTCAAGTAACAGCTGTGAACGATCAAAATCTTGTAGCTGAACCAGTATTTGACCTAGACCGTGAGATATTCTCTCCATTAACTCTTTGTTATCAATGGATTTTGCTGTATCAATTGAGGTCATTATTGCGGCGTACGATTTTTTAAACTCGCCTTGCTCTTGGTAATAGAGACTTTTAGCTAGTAATACTTCTGATTCGATTTGTGCATTGTGATCGTTTCCTGCTTCAACTAACAGTGCGTCAAGTTTCGGCAACACGTCGACTTTTTGGTGCCGTAAAGCTTGAATCTCTCTTAGTTTGAGAGTGAGCGTTTCAACGTTGGTGTGTTCTGTTCGCTTTAATCCTAATTGTGCCGCTTCTAAGCTCCTATCATATTCCTCTAGTAGCCCATATACAGTGGCTTTGGCCAAATAGTAACGAACAACGAGAGCGGAAGGCTGTGACAATATGATGTAGTCTTCTTCTAGTTCACTAATTTGTGCTTTTGCCTTGATCGGTAGTGAATAGGTGATCTGCTCAATGCCCTCCAATGCTTGGAGAAATTTATCTTTAGGATCCATAGCCGCATAGGCATTGATTACACTGAAACCTAATGCGATGAAAGTCCACAGTGTGACTTTAATACTAGAGTTCACGAGTTGAGGATCTCCTTATCAGTTGAGCGATGTTTCAACTAAGTCTTAATAGTCAAATATATCAATTAGTTTGATGATCTAGTATTAACTTTAGTCTAATTTTTGGCATGGCTTACTACTTAAATGGTGCTAATTTCGAGTTAATGAGATGCTATATGGCTCATGGATTAATACATGCTAAATTTAGTCGAATCGAGTTGATAAATTAGTTACTGATATGTCCTTTAAACCCGCCCATGGTCTACATACCATTCCTACATCATCCTAATGTTGGTAATTCATTGTTTTTAAAAGCCTATTAACCTTGAAGTAGTGAGCTTGTCTAAAAATCGCTATGTGTCATGCTCGCTATTGGATGTTAATTCTTATTTTTGTGATTATTTAAGTATTAAATTTTATATTGCTAGTCACATACAGATATAACATTCATTTTTACTTGAATGTGCAATATTAGTGCGTATCCTTAATGTAAATTAATTGTTAATTTAATGTGTCCAATAATTTGATTAAGGAGCTGGTGATGTTAGCTGTACACGAAAACACTTTACAGATTACGCAATTAAGTCAAAAAGCGATTCAACAACTTGCTCCCTCCTTTGCGCAATTACCACATACGGAGCATGCTGATGGTCAGTATCGTTTACGGCGCTACTCTGTGGTTCAATTTAACCAAGGGAAAGTCGAGGCGTTGGACAAGCATGACTTTATGCAAACCGATCAAATCAATCATTTTCAAGGCAACATTAAGCGTCATTTCGATCCTATTTTACCCTCTACGTTACAAAGTGAGGGGATGAGAGAAGTGTGCGAGGTGTTTGTGAGTACGAATGGTCTGCCTAATGGGCAAGAGATTGAAATCCATCAGATCCGAATTGCTGCTGTGTTTGATGAGACGCAAGTCGCGCCAGAAGGTGTCCATCAAGATGGTTTTGATCATATTGCGTTGGTGGGGGTGAATCGCCACAACATTGTCGGCGGTGAAATTATGCTTTATCAAGACTGCCATGAAGCCCCTTTCTTTCGGAAAGTGTTAGAAAATGGTGAGATTGCGATGCTCGCGGACAGTAAGTTATGGCATAACGCTTGTCCTATTCGCTCGATTGAGCATGGGCAAGAAGGTCATATGGATGTTTTTGTGTTAACCGCTAAGGATGGCCGAAATGATCTTCACTCCTGAAAAAGTGCGTACCCAGTTTAGTGCTTTGTCGCAAAAATATCATGGTAAGTCAGTGAGTTTCTTAGATGGTCCAGGTGGCTCGCAAGTACCTAAGTCGGTAATAGAAAAAATGAGTGAATATCTGGGCCATTTCAACTCTAATTTGGGCGGACACTATTTTTCAAGCCAAATTACCACTGATTTAATGCAGCAGGCTCGTGAGTCGGTGCAAGCGCTTCTGAACGCTGAGTCATCAGGAAATATTGTATTTGGCGCGAATATGACCTCGTTGACTTTTCAGCTAAGTCGAGCCATTAGCCGAGATTGGCAAGCGGGCGATGAAGTGATTGTTACTGCGCTTGACCATTACTCCAATGTCTCCAGTTGGCAGCAAGCGGCGCAGGATAAGCACGTTACAGTGCACCAGGTAAAGGTGAACCAACAAGATTGTACTTTGGATGTTGAGCACTTACTGTCATTACTCAATCCTAAAACAAAGCTGGTAGCGGTCACTTATGCTTCGAATACCACAGGATCTATTGTCGATGTTAAACGCATTGTGGATGCGGCGTATCAAGTCGGCGCGATGGTGTATGTGGATGCCGTTCACTATGCTCCGCACCATTTGATTGATGTACAAGAATTAGGCTGTGATTTTTTAACCTGTTCGGCATATAAATTTTTTGGTCCACACGTTGGTATCGCTTATATCGCTTCGCAGTGGTTACATGCACTTAAACCCTACAAAGTTGAACCTGCAACCAATATTGGTCCGGGACGTTTTGAAACGGGTACGCAGAGTTTTGAAGGTTTGGCAGGCGTGATTGCTGCAGTGGAATATTTGGCGCAATGGGGAGACGCGAGTGGCTCGTTAAGAGAGCGTTTGATCGATAGTTTCATTCAATACAACCAGCATGAACGCCAATTAAGTGAGTATTTTCTGTATAAACTTAAAGGATTGAGTTCGGCTAAGCTCTATGGCCTGACCAAGGCTAACAGTGAGCTACGTACACCGACCTTTGCCATTCGCTTAGCTAATCACCACCCAGAATTTGTGGCCAAAACATTGGGCGAGCATAATATTTGTGTGTGGAATGGGCATTTCTATGCGCTTGGTTTAGTGCGTCAGTTAGATCTTGAAAACAGCGGTGGAGTTGTCCGTATCGGTTTTATGCACTACAACACGCGCAGTGAAATTGACGCTTTGTTTGATGTCTTATCCACATTAGCGTAACCAAAGTGGCCCGGAAATCTGTCGAAGGAAAGGTTTCTGGGGCGCAGTGCCTCTTTTAGCTTTCATCTTCGGTTGGCTCTAAGGGTAACTCTTCGATCACAATTGGCTCTTTGGGACCTAAAAATTTAGGTTGAGTATTCGTGATATAGAGATCTAAAAATGCTTTCGTACGAGCAAAGACCTCACGCAGCCTCACTTTAAAACCAGAACGAGTTGTTGGCCCTGCAACCGCTAAACACTGAGCATTAATGTTATGGTAGTTGGCAATAAAGAGTGCTCGCTCACAATGAAATTGTTGAGAGATGATCAAAAAATTGTCGGTTTCGAAGATACGTTTTGCGCGAACAATGGAGTCCAAAGTACGAAATCCTGCATAATCTAAGTAAATATTCTCACTTGGGATTCCAGCGCGCAGCAGATCGCGTTTCATCGTCCACGGTTCATTGTACGAACGGTGAGCATTATCACCACTGAGTAAAAACCCTTTTACCTTGCCTTGTTCATACAAAGCGATCGCGGCTTCAATTCGGTGGGTATAATAGTCATTGAGCGTTTTACCCAAGTACTTACTGGTTCCAAGTACAACAGCGACTTGGAATTGACCGACTTGATTTTGCTCGGTGACGATTTGTTTTTCGGCCTGCCAACTGACCCAGCGATCAATGCCAAGCACAAAAAGGCTTGAAATGAACAACAGTACAGACACGTAGCGAAGCAGCGTGTGAACCCGCTTTTTCCAAACAGGGCGAGAGTGATTTGAAGATGAAAATTTTAACACTAAATTTGACGGTTCCTTTGTGCCCAGATCCCGATAGCAATAAAGCAGAGCATAATAATGCTAAACATCATGCCTGATTCTAACTGCGAAAGTGTCCGAGCAAGGTAAGGGCTCGCTTTGATGATCACCAAACCGTAGCCGAAAGCGTTAATCAATATAAACGTAAATGTGCGAACGACAAAGTGTTGGTTGCGCATTAGCTTGCGCATCGCGGCGTTAATCTCTCCACCGAGCATCACGAGCAAACAAGCGATCAATGCAGTTGATATCTCCGTTAAATACGGTGATAAGTAATGCCCTGCGGGCGCTAAAAAGTTCATCATATTGACTCACAGAAAAAGCCCCTAAACATCAGCCGAAGCTTAGGGGCAGCGGAGTAGGAGCTTAGAAAGCAGTGCGTTTGTAGCGACGGTATACTGGCTGCCAAAAATGCTGCTCAATGGCGGTTTCTAACACATCATCTGGGATCTCCAGTGCAACGCCTTGCTCAATTGCTTTTTTCGCTACCGCAAACGCAATTTTCTTGGAAACGGAGTGAATGGCTTCCAGTGGCGGAAGTAACGCACCATGCCCATTAAGCGCCAGAGGCGAACAGTTGGCGAGTGCACGGCTTGATTCCATCAGCATCTCATCAGTAACTCGACGTGCATTGACCGCCAGTACGCCTAAGCCGATACCAGGGAAAATATAGCTATTGTTGCATTGCGCAATTGGGTAGGTTTTACCGTTATGCAACACGGGAGCGAACGGGCTGCCTGTGGCGACGAGTGCTTCACCGTTGGTCCAACGGATAATGTCATTGGGCGTCGCTTCAACACGGCTGGTTGGGTTCGATAGTGGGAAAATAATCGGGCGTGGGCAGTGTTTATGCATCTCTGTGATAATCTCTTCACTGAATAGTCCCGGAGCCCCAGAAACACCAACCAACACCGTTGGCTTGCCATTTTTCATTACTTCCAATAATGAGAAACCATTACCTTCAGTGTTCCAATCATGCGTGTCTTTGTTTTTTTGCACTAGGCGCTGTTGGAAATCAAGTAGGTTAGGCATTCCTTCTTGCAGCAGACCCCAGCGGTCAACCATATAGACTTGAGAACGAGCTTGAGCATCTGAAATACCTTCTGACACCATTTGCGCGATGATTGCTTCGGCAATACCACAGCCTGCAGAGCCCGCACCAAGAAAAGCGATACGTTGCTCGGAGAGTTGACTGCCCGCGGCTTTGCATGCGGCCAATAGCGAACCTACAGTCACCGCCGCAGTGCCTTGAATGTCATCGTTAAAACAACAAATACGGTTTTTATAACGCTCTAATAGTGGCATTGCGTTCTTTTGTGCAAAATCTTCAAATTGGATAAGTGCATCAGGCCAGCGACGTTGCACCGCTTGGATGAACTCTTCTACAAATGCATCATATTCGGCCCCGGTAATCCGAGGGTGACGCCAGCCCATGTACATCGGGTCAGCCAAGCGCTGTGGGTTATTGGTTCCAACATCGAGCACGACCGGTAAAGTATAAGCAGGGCTAATACCACCACATGCGGTATAAAGTGCCAGTTTGCCGATAGGAATACCCATGCCACCAATTCCTTGGTCGCCCAAGCCGAGAATGCGTTCACCATCGGTCACTACGATAACTTTTACGTTATGGTTCGCTGCATTATTGAGTAAGTCATCGATGCGATCTCGATTCGGAAAGGAAATGAACAGACCGCGGCCGCGACGATAAATATTTGAAAAGTTTTCACACGCGGCACCCACCGTTGGTGTGTAGATGATGGGCATCATCTCAGTGATGTGGTTTTGTACTAAACGATAGAATAAGGTTTCGTTGGTATCTTGAATATTACGCAGATAGATATGCTTATCCATATCACTTTCAAAGCTGCAGTATTGTTGGTATGCGCGAACAACTTGTTCTTGTATCGTTTCCGTCGTTTCAGGAAGCAGGCCTTCTAAGTTGAAGGAACTGCGCTCTTCAGCACAAAATGCACTGCCTTTATTGAGCAAAGGCGTGCTGAGTAGAGCGGGGCCCGCATAGGGAATATAAAGAGGGCGTTTATCATTATTCATTGTCGGCCTATTTTAGGGTAGAAGGGAACTCAAAAATGATAACGGTTTACTCATGAGATTGTAAATAGACGAGCGGCGACACATGGCACAGAATACTGAAGAATGCCGATAAAAACGGTAGAATTCTCCGTGTTAATTGCTGAGGGCATCAATGTACACATTTTTGTCTATTGGTCTCCTTAAGCAGAGATTTCAAAAGTAGTGTTGAGCGATGATTACTTTAAGTGATAAAGCGACTTTTTGTTCACGGTTTGAAATATTAATCAATCAGACACATATGTCAGTAAGTCTGTTTATGCCTTGTTACAAATCTGGTTTTGATATAGCCAATCCATTCGGTTTTAAGGCATAAAAGACTGTTTTTTTATATCCTATTGCTATATGAACAATCATGGATGATATTGAGTACAGTGTGCTGCCAATTTGTCGGGGGACAAAATGAATACACAAGAAAGGAGACGGGTGGTGTTTGATTACACTACATTTCTTGGTGCGTCATGTAATAAGAAATGGACATTCCTCGAAGCCATGACGTCATTTGCACCGATTTTTGGTACGGTATGGAAAGACAGCATTAAAGAATTATCAAGCCCAGAGGATCGCCTATGGGAAATGGCGTTGAAGTCGTTATCAACACGCCGTAGTGATGAAGCGAATTTAATTTCACTGGTGAGATTGGCGAAATTAGAGGGGATTGAAGAGCTAAAATTAGTAATGCCGTATGCGTTGGATTCTGAACAGATCCAATTGATTCAAAATAAAAGCCAATCTTTGATAAAAAATACAAAACCAGACGAATTTATTATCACCCTGTAAGGGGATAAACCGATAACGGGGCATATTTAATGTCCCGTTATTGTTGAGTACTAGTCAATCAAGCCATATTGAGAACGCAGGATCGTAATGATCTCTTGCTTTGGGTTTTGGCTTAATACGATCGGTTGGCCAACAATTTTCTCTGCAATCGCAAGATAGGTGTTGGAAATATCCATCAATGCAGCCAAAGGCAGCGCATTATCACGTGCAAGCGCTTCTCGCTCAGCCATCCGTTCTTTGTTGAGTAAAATATCTGGGTCAGGGAAGTAGTTGAGCAAGAATTGACGAAAACCCTCTTTCGAATTTTCCACAATACGTCCTTGCTGATAGGAAGCACTGTCCCAGATGCGAGAAGAGTCCGGCGTACCCACTTCATCCATATAAATGAGTTTCTCAACGCCGTTGGCATCGGTGACATAACCAAACTCAAACTTGGTATCGACGAAAATTTGCTCTACTTGGTAGAGTGCATGGCTAATGACGCTGAAGCCTTCTTTTAATAGCTTTTCGTACAAGGCAATATCTTCGACACGACTGAAGTTAAAAGCGGCAAAATTCTCTTCAATATTATGACGTGAGATATTGACATCATCGGCTTCTGGAACACCGGGAATGCCTTTTAAGATGCCTTTGGTTGATGGTGTAATGAGCAGTTCTGGCAGTTTTTTATCTTTCTGCAAGCTTTCTGGTAATTGAATACCACAAAAATCTCGTTCACCTTTTTCGTAAGCACGCCACATTGAACCGGTAATATACTGGCGACAAATCGCTTCAATTTTGATTGGCTTGGCTTTTTGCACAATCCATACAAAAGGATGGGGAATATCTAAAATATGGCTATCGGCTAACCCGTTCTCTTGAAATAGCTTAAACCAGTGGTTTGAAATCGCGTTCAATGCCGCGCCCTTACCCGGTACACCTTTGATGCCACCTTCGGCATGCCAGATACAATCAAAAGCAGAAATACGGTCACTGATTACCATAATGGCTAAAGGTGCATCAGGAGCAACGTTGTAACCTTTTTCTTTGATCAAACGCTGGCTATCTTCTGGAGTTAGCCAATAAACAGAGCGAACTTTGCCGCTATGAACAGGTTGGTGAGTGCGAATTGGGAGGTCGTCATTGACGGCAAGGATTTGATCAGCAAGGCTCATTTAGACATTCCTATCTTTTTCAAACGTCATACAGAGAAGATATCGCTTAGCTCAACACTAATAAGGATATCGATAAACTGTGCGCATCATACCAGAACTATTTTCTGCTGCCAGATAAAAAGCAAACGATTGCCTTTTGTTTGAAAAATTAAGCAGTGGTGAGTTGAATTCAGGAGAAAAGATGCAGTTCTGAGCCGATAAAGCGGCAAACATTGAGATAAAAGCGAAGTAAATAGAGGGGCGATAGCTCGCCAAAAGCCACATATGTGACTTTGGCGAGTCGCACTGAGGATTATTAGGTTTAACTGAGTAAAATTAAAATAGTTCCTGTCAGTGTCATCAGTATATTGGCGATAGCATAGGTGCCAGCATAACCCAATGCGGGAATGGTCGATTTTGCGTAGTCGTTAACGATATCCATCGCCGGTGCGCAAGTTCGTGCCCCGATAATCGCACCAAATAGAAGCGCGCGGTTCATTTTCAAAATGTACGCACCGACCAAATAGGCAAAGACGACTGGCACCACACTGACTAAAAATGCAAGGCCGATCACTTGTACACCCACTTCTGAGAGGTGCTGGAACATTTTCCCGCCAGCACTTAAGCCAATGCCTACCATAAAGAACATCAAACCTAGGTCTTTGACCATATTTAATGCCCCTTGCGGTACATAGCCGAAAGTGGGGTGGTTGGCTCGTAAAAAACCAAGCATAATGCCAGAAAGCAGTAGCCCAACCGCGTTGCCTAAACCGAAGGAGACTTGTCCAAAGGTCATGGTGATCAAACCAAACAAAATGCCGAGAATAAAGAAGCTACAAAAGGCGAGTAAATCGGCCATTTGACTATGGATAGAGATGAAACCGATTTTATCGGCCAAGCCTTGAACACGGCTTTTTTCACCACTGACTTGCAGCACATCACCTTTGGCAAGCACAATGTCTAAGTCCATTGGCATTTCAATTTGTGCGCGTATCACTCGGTTCAGGAAACAGCCATATTCGGATAAATTCAGATCCGATAGGCGTTTACCGGCAATACTGTCACTTTTTACGACAATTTCCTCTTCAGAGATGCGCAAATCAAGTAGGTTGCGATCAAACACCTCTTTGCCATTTCGAAAGCTAGGGTCTAGCCTTGCATGGCTGTCAGGGAAGCCAACCAGTGCAATTTCATCCCCTTCTTGCAAGATGGCGTCACCGTCAGGATGGGCAAGAATGCCATTACGTCGGATGCGTTCAATATAACAACCGGTTTGGCGATAAATACCAAGCTCACGTAAATTGCGCCCATCAATCCAGTTGATCAACTCTTGACCAACGCGATAGGCACGGATGATGGGTAAATAGACTTTGCGTTGACCGCTGCCACCCAAACCACGCTCTTGAGCAATCTGTTGAGCAGAATCAGAGAGGTTTTGTTTTTGCAACTTAGGCAGTAACTTGGCAAACATGATCATACTGATAAGGCCAATTAGATAAGCCATCGCATAACCCACCGAAACATTATCTAAAATAAGGGATAAATCCATATTTCTTGGAATGGTGGCTAGCCCGGAGTTTAACGCATCTTGTGCGCCTACTAATACGGGGGTGGAGGTTAATGCACCTGCCATCATACCAGCAGCTAAGCCAAAATCGAGGCCGAGATAATAGCTGCCAAAATAGGTAATCCAAGTGGCGGTAATGAGCACCACTAAACTTAAGATGAGATAATGTTTTCCGTCACGGAAAAATATGCCAAAAAAGTTAGGGCCAGCTTCAATGCCGACACAATAGATGAACAGCATGAAACCGATGGTTAAGGCTTCAGCATTGAAGGAAAAACCAAGGTGCCCCATGATGAGAGATGTAATTAACACCCCAATAGAGTTGCCCAGTTGTAAGCTACCAAAACGAATTTTGCCAAAACCAAGGCCAATCGCTAAGACAACAAAAATAAGAAGAATAGGGTTCTGATCAAGCAAAAGTACGACGTCGATATTCACGGCTCAACTCGTTATGTGTGCCAAGTGGGGTAGGTAAAGTGTGGGAATTGTATCTGAATATTGCAAAAAGATAAGTGAAATTTGTGACAATTGACATTTCATTGACCTAATTTGAGAGAAAGAGCCATTTATTTATAAATAGCAAAAACCCGCTAAAAATCAGCGGGTTTTTATGTTTCTTGGTTTTATTCGTCGAATAAGCCTAAATGTTCTTTCGCATAAGCTTCGAAATCAGTGCAACCACCGATGTGTTCTTGATCAATAAAGATTTGTGGCACAGTTTCAACCGGTTTACCCACTGTCTTTTCTAAATCAGCTTTGCTGATGCCTTCCGCGTGAATATCGACATAACGATAGTTAAAATCATCGCGTTTTAATTTCAATGTTTCAGCGTGTTCTTTTGCGCGAACACAGTAGGGGCAACCAGGGCGGCCAAAAATAACAACGAACATAGCTTTCTCCTTCATTCTTGTTGCATGCAACTATGCCCGATTCAAGGTCGGAAATAAAGTGGCATTCACCAGTTACTTCAATAGGTAAAAGCTATTGCTTATTCCTTAATCAAAGCAAGCTTACCTCTCGATGGTGTTGGGAATAGATCAACAATGGCTTGGCTGTGACATGCCGCATAAACTTGTGTTTTTTATGTGGTTATTTGCTCCACATTGCACTGCATCAAAAAATTTTTTTAACGATAGGTGCACTCTAAACAGAGCTAATCTAGATGAGAGAAAAGGGAGTTATTCATGTTCCAATTTATGACGGCGACGCGGATCATTTTTGGAGAAGGAGCGTTATTGAATTCACTTTCTGTTCTTAACCAATATGGTTATAGCGTACTGCTGGTTTCGGGAAAAGAACAACAACGAGCTTCCCCTATTGTTCAATACCTGAAAATGCAGAATATGCGCTATCAGCATGTAGCTATTGTTGGTGAACCTAATATTACCATGGTGGAGGAAACGGCCATTTTAGGCCGACGTTTTCAACCGGACATGGTCGTTGCTATTGGTGGCGGTAGTGTGATTGATATGGGCAAGGCACTCGCGGCAATCATTCCTAACCAAGGTAACGTTTATGATTATGTGGAAGTGGTTGGCCGAAATGTGCCGTTAAAGACAAAACCGCTGCCATTTATTGCTATTCCAACCACCGCCAGTACGGGATCCGAAGTCACGCGTAATGCCGTGTTGAAATCGGGACAAGACAAAGTAAAAGTAAGCTTGCGCAGCCCAGATATGCTGGCAGATGTTGCGATTGTTGACCCCACGTTGACCTATGGTACCGACAGTTACACATCTGGCAGAGGCGCAATGGATGCTTTTACGCATTTAATGGAAGCCTATGTGTGTGGTGAACCCAATCCACTCACCGATATGGTCTGTGAAGAGGGGCTGCGCAAACTCAGTCGTTCTATATTGCCAGCGTGCCGAAAAGATGATCATAAAGCGCGAGCGGATCTCTCTTTTGCAGCAATGCTTGGAGGAATGGCGATTACCAATGCAAAACTTGGCGCGGCACATGGCTTGGCATCGGCATTGGGAGGGAAACTTGATGCTCCACACAGCGTGATCACGGCGCGTTTGGCCCCTCATGTTATGCGAGAAAACATTCGAGCAGCGCAAAAAGCAGGGCGAAATGATGTACTTACACGTTATAAAAAAATCGCTCAAATTGTGACTGGCAGAACAAATGTTCACGTTGAAGATGGCGTGCTGTGGGTGAAAATGATGTTAGATAAGTTGCAACTACCTAAACTCAACCAGTTTGGTGTGTGCAATACCTCGTTTGATCGCGTGGCGTTAGATGCTTTAAAGTCGGTCGCGATTAAAGGTAACCCTTTGCCTTTAACACAAGAAAGGTTAATCCATATATTAAATCAAGTTTGCGAGTGCCAAGGTGAGTGTGAGGAGTGGCAACCGAATTCATCCAATCAGGTAGAAGTTAGGCATGATCCAGTCGCGCCTGAAAGTAGCAAGCAAAGTTGATAAAAAAACGGAGCAATTGAGCTCCGTTCTAACGATTATTTTAGGATCGCGATTATCTTAGAACTGTGACAGCTTATCGTAGCGCGAGTCTTTTAGTACATCCTTGACGCGTTTAAGATTTTCACGAAAACCAGAGCCACGGCGCAGGGTGAAACCAGTAGCCAGTACATCAATTACCGTCATTTGCACCACACGGCTTGCCATGGGCATATAGACGTCAGTATCTTCAGGTACGTCAAGAGAGATCGACAACGAGCTTGCTTTGTCCAGCGGTGAATCTTTTGCCGTAATCGCAATGACAGTCGCACCATTTTCGCGCGCAAGATTGGCGATTTCCACTTGGCTTTTAGTACGACCTGTATGCGAAATCAAAACAATTACGTCATTGTCGGTACAGTTGATACAACTCATGCGTTGCATCACGATATCTTCAAAGCAAGTGATCGGAATGTTAAAGCGAATAAATTTGTTTTGGGCATCTTTTGCTACAGCAGAAGAGGCTCCTAAACCGAAGAAAGAGATCCGTTTTGCTTGTGTGAGTAAGTCAACTGCACGGTTAATTTGCATTGGATCCAAGCTGTTTTTAGCCACATCCAAACACGCCATAGTCGATTCGAAAATCTTATGGGTGTAGGCGTCTGGGCCATCATCTTCTTCAACATTTCGGTTTACATACGGAGTCCCGTTAGCAAGGCTTTGCGCTAAATGAAGCTTAAAGTCGGGAAAGCCTTTGGTGTCGAGTCGTCGACAAAAGCGGTTTACCGTTGGTTCACTGACATCGGCCATTTTGGCGAGCGTCGCAATACTTGAGTGAATCGCGGTTTGGGGCGAAGCCATAATTACTTCGGCGACTTTACGTTCCGACTTGCTAAAGTTTTCCAGATTTTTTTGAATTTTTTCTAATGTATTCATAGTGTTCACGCGGGCGAAGAGAACAACTCGTTGGTTTTACCCGGTCGCCCTTTGGGGGGATTGGAAATAACACATTTCCAAAAAGGTAAGTTAAACCAACGCCATGCAATGAGTATAAACCTAGGATGTAGATTTCCGTAACAATTCAAGTTAACAATTGATGAGAACATGACAAGCCTCAAACAAAATTTCATGAAAACTACAGAATTTAGATTTAAATCGATGATTAATGGAAATTTCTAGCTCATTAATGATGTATTAGTTACAGCAAAAAGAAATAAATTTTCAATTCGCTGTAACTTATAGGGATTCTAGCTGATGATTCTTTGAGCAAGCAGCTCAATTTTGGCCATCAAATTAGGCGCTAGCGTGGCAATATGTCGCTGCTCATCTAAGATCGAGTGCAAGATAGCATGTGTTGTTAGCGGGTTGGCTAGTACCACGCGAAATACGATGGTATCAAGCTTGTCCCAGCGTTCTGGGTTTAAACGGGTTCGAGAGACAAATGAACGCCCCGTTTCCCTTTGTTTTTTCTGCACAAACTGGGTGATTTCATTTAGCAACTCGTTCAGTTCTGCTTTTTGATTGGGCAAGGCTTGTTGCAGTGCTTGGCGAACAAAAGCAGGAATATAACGATAGGTTAAAAGACACAGTTCGGGTTCAGAAATCAGCTCAAAATCGTCTTGTTCTTTAATTAGATCGGCGAAATAGCGAGCTTTAGCTAGGCTTTGGTCAATCAATAATTCGTAGCCAGGGCGACTAATAATGTGCATGCTAGCGTACACCAACATGGCCATACCTGAACGAGAACCTTCTAACGTATGGCTGCCTAGATCTTTTGAACCTTTCCGCAAAATATACTGCGCATGGTGCTCAATTGAATGCATAGCATCAGGCTTTTTGAATAGTACCATGCCTGCACCCATAGGGATGTAGAGCTGTTTATGTGCATCAATCGTGACGGAGTCAGCCAACTCAATACCATTGAGTAAGTGTCGGTGATTATTCGACATTAATGTTGCACCGCCCCAAGCGGCGTCTACGTGAAAATGACAACCTTCTTGCTGGCAAATATTGGCGATATCTCTTAAGGGATCAATGTTGCCCGTTTCTGTCGTTCCGGCGACGCCAACAACCGCAAAAGGTTTAATTTTCTGGCTTTTTAGGTGTGCCATTTGGGCTTTCAAATCTTGTGGGCATAAGCGGTTGTTGTGGTCGGTTTTTACACAAACCAAGCCTTCTTGGCCGATACCCAATACGTCAGCGGCTTTCTTTAAAGAGTAATGGCCACGATCAGACACTAAAATGGCTAACCCGTGGTAACCATAATGACGCATGGCTTTAAACAGCCCCTCTTTTTCGACGCCTTGGAAATCACCATCAGCTTTCAAAGCATTATTACGAGCCACCCACAATGCCGTGATATTGGCAATTGTTCCGCCAGAGCAAAATGCACCGAGCGAATGATTAGCGCTATGCATCCATTGGCTGTAAAAAGCGTCATTTTTTTGATAGATCAAACGATGCAACATACCCAAAACCTGCCGTTCTAGCGGTGTAAACGCTTTTGACGTTTCAATTTTGACTAAGTTTTGATTCAGCGCAATCATGATCTTTGATAACGGCATCAAGAAATATGGCAGTGCAGATGTCATATGACCAATAAAGCTAGGAGCCGAGGTATGCACTGAATGAGCGACTAAATTATCCAACAAATGCTGAGTATGTTCTGAAACGAACTCCGGTGACTCTGGAATTTGCGGATTAGAGAAATCTTTTTCGATCTCTTTGAGTGGTTTTTCTTCAGCGACAATATGTTCACGCAAGAAGAGGTTCAAATTGCGCGATAGCTCTTGGTCTATTTTTGTCAGTGTTGAGTCGGGGCCTTCGGGCACAGTGAAGATCCGTAACAAGCTCTCGAAACTCACATTTGCAGTTTTTTGTTCTGATACCATACAGCTTCGTTATTTTGATTTTATGGAATGCGAGCGGCACAATCTAAACGAAAACGGGACAGTTGTCCCGTCTTAATTCGGCTAGAGTAGAGGCGGCGACTAGTTACAGACTTTCTTTTCGATCAAGGCGATGGCATCGTTATATTTATTCAACGCAGCTTCGATCTGCTTCGGATGACTGAGCAATTCGGCTAAAGCTGAACGTAATTCATAGTTTTTTTCGTTAGGCTTTGCTTGGCGATCTTCATAGGTGATTTTAGCAATGTGGCCGAGATCATCACTGCGTGAGGCCAATACTTTAATGTCGTGCTGTTCTAGTTTTAACCAAGCTTCTACAGGTTGCGAGGTGGCAACTTTAGAAGGATCGTTGCTTAGGTAATAGTGGACTGCCGCACGGCTTAATTCAAAGTGATGCTGGCGTCCTTGTAGAAACCATTGGCTAACTTCAGTAAGTTCAGGATATTGCGCGGTCGTTAAGTCTGCGAGATCACTATACCAATGGAGAGACGCGTCGACATAAGCGTCATATTTTTCGGATAAGCATTGGTTATCAGCAGCGAGAGCAACATTCGCTGAAGTTGAGAGCAGTAGGGCAACGATAACACGTTTCATAAATCTTCCTTTGGGCTTTGTTATTGTGTGGGAGTTTTCCACTCCCTATTGTTAGTTTAAATGAAGGCTAAAGTGATTCCTGAGATCTAGCCTGCAAGTGATACAAAGAACAGCATAAGAATAGGCACCAGTAGGCTGAGAATAAACCCACTAACAATCGCGATCGGTACGCAACGAACCCCGCCAGTTGTCTGGATCACGGGCAAGGTGAAATCCATCGCGGTTGCCCCAGCATAGCCGATGGCAGAGCAAGGTTTGGTTCGGATTAGCATGGGGATCATCACTAAAGCAACCAGTTCTCTAAGTAGCTCTATCATGAAAGAGGCACCACCATAGACTGGGCCGAAAGCATCACCCATTAAAATCCCGGCAAGTGAATACCATCCAAAACCGGAAGCCATGGCTAGTCCTCGATAAATTGGGATATCAAGAATCATGGCCGCAATGATCCCCCCAATCCAAGAGGTCAATATAATGACTAATGCGATGACCATTCCGTATTTATTGAGCAAAATTTGTCGTAGAGTTAAACCACTATTTCTCAACTGAATACCAATAAAGAAAAGTAATACGAACAAGATCCATTCACTGGCGGTGCTCACCCAACTTAAATCGAATCCTAATACAACCCCAAGCGCCAATCCTCCACCGACAACCACAATCAGCTTTACGGATTCTAACGCCATGCTAGATAGTGGCAGTTTTGAATGGTTCGCATCGGTTTTTATGGGTAGAAATTTGTCAATAAAAGGCAAGACCAATAAGTTGCAAGCACCAATCATCAAGAAAAATACGGTGGTAAATTTGAGTATCAACTGTAGGTTACTGCCCAAGTTATCGAGGGCTGCCAAGCTTAAACCCATCAGAAACAGAATGACGTAAACTAACCAAGACGTGGCTTTATTTAATGCTGCTAGCCACTGTTGATTGGCAATAGAAAATAGATACCCCACGATTAGTGGGGCAAAAATAAATAACATCCCTGAGAACATCTCATCCTCTGAATTATTTTGGGTTTAGAAGCCGCTTGCGTTGATCACATCATTGAGTTTTGATTTGAATTCAAGCTCACTAAGGTTACTTAAGTTGTACAGCACCTCAGCTCCGGTCGCATTAATTTCGACGTCATGCTCTTCAATCTCTTCATCTTGACGACGAAACAGTAAAAGATGGTGAGCAATACGTGCCACATCAAGGTAACTGACTTCGTGAGAAGATGCGACTAAAGATTGATTTCCTGCTACTTCAAGGAAATCTGAGTCGAACCCCCAACTTCTTAACACAAGCTGACTGGTTTTTGAACATCGCGACTGAAAAATCTGTAGGGCGATGTCTTGATCGAGATAGTTGCCTTTCTCAAGATATAAATGATATTCGTGTACAAGACAAAACAAGCCAATATCCGCAAGTAGACCGACAAGTAAGGCTTTTTCTTGCTCTAAATGTTGATATCGGCTTGGTTCTAGCTGTTTAAATGCGTGAGTTACCATCACCATGGTTGCGCCAAGCTCTCGCGATATGGCGGCGCTATTAACCAATATTTTATTGCATTCTTTACTTAAGTTTACGGAGTGCTTTAACTGCTCAATCGCTTGAGCTGTTACAATGTCGCGTACTCGTAGTATGCCTAAGCGTGATACAGCCGTGACTAAATCCGTACAGGTAATATTTCGACGATTAAAGACAACAGAGTTTGCTACGCGTACTACAATTGCAGTCAGTCCGGGATCTTCAAGTAGACAATCGGCGACATCTGAAATTTCAGTAGATTCTAATGTGCATAAGCGCTGTATTTTTAGAACAACATCCGGAATAGGAGGAAGTGAAATTTTTCCTGTGCTGAGTGAGTGTTCAACCAATTGAGAAAATTCACTTTCTAACCCTTGGATGAGCATTTGATGATGATCTGGAAGCCAGTAAAAAGATAGATGATTCATAAATTTGTGCTCAATCTGTACTGAAGGCATTTTACCGTCTGCTAACCCAAATAAGCAATCAATTCACCATCAATCGCATTAATTTGTTTTCTTGATGTATTAATCTTAATACGTTAATGGAAAGCGTATGTGTCAAAAAAATTTATTCATAAACACAATGATGTGATTTCTATCTCATAACTCTGCGCAGATATGTCTATTGATGTGATGTATGCCCAGACTTATTTTGTATCGTTAACTATGATAGTACCCATATTAAGCAAGCTAATACTAAACTACTACAAGCTTGTTACTAACTTACTCTTTTTATTCGCAAAAATACGCTGCTATCTGGTGATCACTATTAATCGGGGAACTTGATTAAGGATCAATGGATATGATTGAGCATGCATTTTTCAATTACGTTATTAAATTTGGCGCATTTCAAAAGCGTTCAATGTTTGGCGGTGTTGGGCTTTTCCAAAAAGAAGCGATGTATTCACTGATTAGTGAAGAGTCTGTTTTTATTCGTGGAGGTGAAGAGCTCGATGATGCACTCACAAAATTAGGCTGCGAAAAATACAAACACGTTAAAAAGCAGACCACAGCAACCGTTAATTATTATGATATTACTGAGCTTTTTGTGAGCAATCATGAGAGCCTAGATACGATTATTGAACGTTCCATTCGTTATTCTGTTGAGCAACGTAGCTTTCAAAAATCCTCTGCAAGCCGTCGACTACGTGACTTACCAAACATGCAGTTAACGTTAGAGCGTATGGTTAAAAAAGCGGGCATTAATGATGTGGAAACGTTCATGCGCTTAGGTGCTCCTACGATATTTTCTAAAGTGAGAAAAACGTACGGTAGTGACGTCGATGTAAAACTACTGTGGAAGTTTGCTGGTGCGATCGAAGGTATTCATTGGAAATTGCTGCAAGAGCCTCGCAAGCGTCAATTATTAGAAAGCTGCTCATTACGCTGACAGTTTTGTAGCA
>NZ_CAWNHY010000300.1:0-14449 GCF_963874335.1 Vibrio sp. V10_P2A27P122
CAGCAACGTATTCATCATAATGAACGCAATACCAAGGGACCTAAACGCGGAGTTTGATCTTCACAAATATCCTCGACCAGCGCCAGAAACAGCTCACCCGTGGCCACGACATCGGCAAAAGCATTATGCGCAAGATAAGGAGGCAACCGTTTCTGGTCTCGAATATGAGCCAATCGTAAATCAGGATACATAATCCCTCGATACTTCATGAGCGAGCGTTCTAGTCGCATTGTATCTAGAAAGATCAGAGGTAAAGGGAGCGAATCTTCTAGCGATAGCAACTGACGTAAAAACTGCTTCTCAATTTCAGCACCATGAGCAATCACCACTTTCCCGCTTAAACTTTCGACCAAACATTCAATCAGCTCATGACGTGAAATGCCTCCGAGCAATGTTTCCGGTACGATATGGTTAACGACCGCTGTTTCTGCCTCAATACAGTGCTCAGACTCAACATAATAATGCTGAGCTGTGGCAAGAGACATCACAGGGTAATGAATATTGATCATCCCTACCGATAAAATTTCATCTTGTCTTGGATTGAGCCCTGAGGTTTCAAAATCTAACACCACACACTTTAACTGCGATAACGGGGTACTGGGATCAGGGTACGGGTTCTTAAAAAGTGGCAGGCAATGAGATGGAATTCGAGATCGTGCCAAAGCGTGACATCGTAACTTATCACTATTGCTGAGCGGGTGTTGACGACGAAACCAATGCTTTATCACCGTAAGCGCCCTCCTGCATGATACCGTTGTCTCGCGGCTTCTTGGTAACGAGCAATAATTCGAAATGCATCTTTGAGGTGGTTACGTTCAAATGCCGTCAACTCACCCGGCGCGATCTGGTTATTCAGGGGTTGCCCGCGTTGTACTTGTTCACCTTGATGGTGAAAGCGGACTTGATTGATAAAGTTCAAAGCTTCTTGTAGTTCTTGCTTGCTGCCATGGCTGATCACACCAAGTTTTGCCGCACACGCTAATCTTTTGTGCGTTTCCGGTACAAAACACCCTGCATTTAAGGCATAAATTCGCGCTAACTCAACAAGTAAATTCACCGCTTGCTGTTTAATATTGAGCACTTGGCGATTATCCCCATCTTTGGTTAACACAAACTGACGAAACAGGCCTAGTGGCGGACTAACGCGCAAAGAGTTTGCCACCATAATAGAAAGAAAGCGCTGGTTTCCTCGGACACAAGTCAGCAAGGTTTGGTTAAGTACCTCAACCAAAGGTTTTGCTCCGTATAAAAAACGTATGTCCAGAAATACGCTGATATCGAGCAATGACTGAGGTTCAGGCAATACCACCCATTGCCTGAAGTTTTTTTGCCATTGATCTAAAGAGACACACCAGCGAGCCTGATTCGCCATCATCTCTCCTGGGCAAAATGGATAACCACAGGCATCAAGCCCATGACAAACAAACTGTGCTAATTTTTGAAAGTAGGCTCGCTCATTCTGATTCGCTTCTCTAGCCAATATGATGCCATTATCTTGATCGGAATTTAAATGCATCTCTTGGCGAGCCTGAGATCCGGCGGCAAACCAAGCATATTCCATCGGAGGTGGGCCAAATTCGCGCTCAGCCAGTTGCAGTAGCCGTTTATTAAAGGCATCGGCGATCAAGGTCATCATCTGCTGGATAATGGTAGGGGCAACACTGGCAGAGAGTAATGCATCAAATACTGCTTGTCGTTGAGGAACCAGACTCACTAGCTCAATCAAAGACTCCTGCCGGTAAATTCGACTGATCAGAAACACCGCATGAACATGGCTTTTTTCTGTCAAGCTGGTGGCGGTTAATACCCCGACAACCTGCTCCCCCTCCAACACTGGCAAGCTTCGTACATTGTGTAACATCATCATTTCCATCGCTTCAAGCAACAAGGCATCAGACTGAATGGTTTGAGGATGTTGAGTCATAATTTGACTGATGGGCGTATTTAACATTAACCCTGCCGCAATGACTCTTTTGGTCATATCTCGGTCAGTGACCACACCGACTAATTGATCATTATCCATCACTAACGCACTGGAACGGTGACTATTGACCATAATTTGTGCCGCTTCTTGTACCAGAGTATCAGAATGGACTTTTGCCACACTACGATTCATCACCTCTTTGACACGTTTTGAATAGAGCATTTCCTCACCGGCCCATTTCACACTGGAATGAGCCAAACGCACCGATTCTTTGGAAGAGAAGTGATTTCTAACCGCTGGTTTATCTTGCATGAGCTGTAACAGAACCGTTTTAGGAATGCGATACAGTAACGTGTTTTCTAACGCCACTAGCTGGTAATCACACTCACCCGTACGATACAGCTGGCTAAAACCGAACAGATCACCATCTGCAAGCCGAGCCCGCAAGGTTCCATCCGCATGGTATTGCTCTACCGCGCCTGTTCGCACAAGGTACAAGCCCTGCCCGACAATATGCTCTCCAGCAAGCGGTTTGTCTTGCTTTAAATAGAGAATATCCACTGCTGCCGCTAAGGCATTTTGCTCTTGTTCTCCTAATCGCACAAAGGGATCAATCGAAGAGAGATAACTAACAATATTGGGTAAAAGTGAACGTTCCATCGCAGAGCCTATTTCTATCAACGAAAATCGCTCAATCCTTTTGCGAAAAGATTGAGCGGTATACGTATTTAACTCTAGTGAGCGCCAAGGTAAAAACTTGTCACTATTGAGCGTCTTTCTGAGCTTTGAGCATTTTAGCTCGTGGACTGCGTATTAACTCACGGAAAATAACCCAGAAGACATACCCCAGTGCCCCTACCGCCAATAAATAGTATCCAGACATGACCCAAGTTGGCACATTGTGCGCAAGGAACACATACATAGACACAGAAGAAAGAGTGATCAGCACTGCCACCGCAGGCGTCATAGACCAAGGAGTAATATCCACTTGTTCGGTATAAACATCTTCATGATTTTCCTGGGGATAGAAGTAACCCACCGTCAACATAAAGGCAATGTTGGCAACAAACAATAGCCCAACAAGGTGGAAAAAGTGGATGTCGACTTGGAACACAAAGTTAAATAGAATATAGGCTGATACACCAAAAAGTAGCCCAAGTTTAGCCGCAATGGCTGGCACATGTTTAGTCAGTAACCCAACCAGTACCACACTCAAAATCGGCGAGTTAAACAAACCTTGTAGCTGCTGAATAAGATAGAATAGGCCATCTGGCGCGTTGGCAACTAAAGGAGCCACAATCATAGAGATTAACGCTAAGCTTAGCCCTAACCATTTGCCAACAGATACAGTTTGTGCTTCCGTTGCATCAGGTTTAAGCGATTTTTGGAAAATATTGACAGTAAATAGCGTTACCGAAGAGTTTAATCCGCCACTAAAGGTAGAGAACACGGCTCCAACGACTACCGCAGCAAAGAAACCGACCAACATTTCTGGTAAGACAAGTTGCACCAAATTCGGATAAGCATGATCTGGGTTTGCTATCTGTCCATTAAACACATGGAACGCAATAATACCGGGTAAAATGATAATGCTTGGGATCATCAGTTTAAAGAAAGC
This sequence comes from Vibrio sp. V10_P2A27P122, assembly GCF_963874335.1. NCBI lineage: Bacteria > Pseudomonadati > Pseudomonadota > Gammaproteobacteria > Vibrionales > Vibrionaceae > Vibrio > Vibrio sp. V10_P2A27P122. The sequence goes on from NZ_CAWNHY010000300.1 coordinate 3,543, forward strand.
ACAAAGCAGTACCCCTTTTTGCCCTTCTGCTAGGTTTTTCGCCCCCAACGCTTTTTGTACAATCGACTGGTTGGTACACCAAAAGAACATATTAGAGACAATCAACCCAGTAAATAAGGTAGAAAATGGCACCATGGAATCTTCAGAGCCAATAGAGTTAAACTTTTCAGGGTGGGCTTGATACACTTCCACTAATCCTCCCCAGATATCACCATCTCCGACATAAGCCAGAGCGAACAGCGTGACCATCAAACCGCCCGTAATTAACCCTACGCCATTAATGGTATCGGCCACCGCAATGGCCTTAATTCCACCAAACACAGCATAAATAGCTCCAATACCACCCACTCCCCAAACCATAAGCCATAAGGCGGTATCTTTATCAACATTAAAGACATTAGAGACTTGGAATAGGCTTTCCAAAGCAATCGCGCCGGTATAAAGCACAATAGGTAATAATGAAATTACATACATAGCTAAAAATAGAATCGACGTGATGGTCAGCGTTTGCTTATCAAAGCGCTTTTCTAGGTATTCTGGGATGGTAGAAATACCCAGTTTTAAGTAACGAGGTAAAAAGAAAATGGCAAAAAGAACAATGGTCATGGCTGCCATCACTTCCCATGCCATAACGATAAAGCCAGTGCGAAATGATAAGCCATTTAGCCCAACGAGGTGTTCCGTGGAGAGGTTCATTAGCAGCATTGAGCCACCAATATAAACCCCAGTTAACGATCGCCCACCAAGGAAATACCCTTCGGTTGAATCAGTGAGGTGTGCATTGTGCGTTTTATAGTAAGCAAAACCCGCAACGAACAGCGTAAAACCGATAAATGAAATAAAAGTGATCATGGTTCCTCCAATAGCTTTTATTACGCCCAGCACTCTTTTTCATCCATGCAGAGCGATAAGTTAACCCACCCAGTCATTCAGAATGGGTTAACGACGATTTACAGGGTAATTTCACGCCCTGAATGTAGAGATTCCAATGCTTTATCTGCCAGCAATAATGCTTGCTCACCGTCATAACCACTACATTCTGGCTCCGCTCGGCCAGATAACACATCTACAAAGTGTTCCCACTCTGCACGATACGCTTTTTCATAACGCTGTAAGAAGAAATGTTCAGGTTTTGCAGCCACACAGCCTTGCTCTCCCCAAACTTCCACCGCATCTTCATGAATATTATTAGCGCGCAGTAAACCTTTTTCACCATGGAGTTCAATACGTTGATCGTAACCGTAGCCAGAGCGACGGCTATTGGTAATGGTCGCCATCGCCCCAGATGGGAATTTCATCACGATGAATGCGGTATCAATATCCCCCGCTTGACCAATTTCAGGATCGACAAGATTACTGCCTTGTGCATAAATAGAGACAGGATCTTCTCCCATGATAAAACGAGCCATATCAAAGTCGTGAATCGTCATATCTCGGAACATGCCACCAGAAACTTTGACATATTGAGCAGGAGGTGGGGAAGGATCGCGGGAAGTGATCAGCAGAGATTCCGCTTTACCAATGACACCCGCACTCAGTTGTTCACGGACTTTTCGAAACTGTGGATCATAACGGCGGTTAAACCCGACAAAGAGAGGAACCTGATGCTCTTTGACAATCGCTAAACATTCACGTACTCGTTCAATATCCAAATGAACGGGTTTCTCACAGAAGATAGCTTTCCCTGCTCGTGCTGCCAGTTCAATCAGTTCAGCATGGGTATCCGTCGCAGAGGCAATCAGCACCCCGTGAACATTCGGATCAGCTAACGCTTGTTCAGTCGTCTGAATGTTTGCGCCATACTTGTCGGCCAGTCTTGCGGCACCATCACCATAAGGGTCAATGACAGCGTAGAGGTTGGTTTCTTTATGTTCATCGATATTGACGGCATGAACTTGTCCAATCCGGCCAGCGCCAAACAAAGCAATGTTATACATAGGGTACTCTCCTTATACAGGATGTTTTTATGATCTTTTCATTGAAGCTCTACCGCATAACGAGTATTGATGTTCTCATTTCATTAATGAGCGGAATGGAAACAATGAGTTCTTGTAATGACAAAGACACCATAGCAACGAAACAATGATTCCACAATAACCTAAAGTGAAACTTTTATTTTGTTTTTGAGAATTGAGAGTATCGCAATATTTTTGCTCAAAATGGTCATACTGACTTTATTCATCAAGTCTAATATGAGTGAGTTGAACGATACTGTTCAACAAAATAAAACATCATTGATATACAAAGGCTTTTCATTACCACACCAGATAACTGGTTATCTAAATGAAATAAATATTTTATTTTGATTAAAATAAACGATCGTTCCAATGGCTTACATCAAAAACGCAAAAAGTCACAATATGAGAAGAATGTTCTCTTTGTGGCTTTAGTTTAATGAGGCTTTGTTGCGTAAATCTATGGAATTAAATCAAGAAGCTACGATCTGATCAGGCACATTCACTTTACACCGTAGCTTTATGCCTAAACCACGTTATAAAACAACCAACTGAAAACAGTATAATAAAGCCTTAATCAATAGTGGCTATCTCACTTTCTGGATTGATGGAGAGGTTATACGAGAATGAAAACAAGGCAGCGTGAGAGCTCACGTCGCTTCAGTGGATTGGCGATTGCGACGGCACTGATGATGAATCGCATCTTCTCAATACCACTGAGATCAAAATTTACGGTGAAAAAGCATGCTACGAACTGCAAGCGTAGATTTGGTTGGATAAATCCAACCAAATACCTATAAAGCACCAGTGCGAGCTTCTCAATATTACTCGCTTTTATATCGAAGCTCTTGAAGAAGCGCTTAAACACTATGGACCGCCAGATATCTTCAACTTCATATCAAAGCAACCAGTTTACCAGCATTGAGTTCACACAGAAGTTAATCGACCATGGCGTGCAGATCATTATGGATGGGAAAGACTGTTGGATCGATAATGTTTTCATTGAGCGATTATGGCTAAGACTGAATTAACTTACCCCAGATGAAGTCTACTTCGATGGAGAGAGATATACCGCATGAGCCGGATCCCCCCCCTTAAAGAATTAGCTTATGTGTTCACCATTGGGGTCCATTTCTTTGTAGATCTGTTTACCCTACCTTCATGAATTTTTCCTAATTCTACGAACCATCCAGTGATAACCAGCGCAATTAAGAGTAATGTTGCTAACGAAACGGATAATTCATGATGAACTTTTCATCAATGCATCTTTACGCAAGCGCCATACTGTCAGTAACATCGCCAGTAATGCTAGTACGCTCATGCCAATATAAACCAAGCTAAAACCTTGTGATAATACCTGAGTGGAAACGCCGGCCTGCTCGGCACCGTGTTCAGCAACCATGACTTCGCTCGGCACTCTCAGGTAAAAGAGCGCGGAACAGAACGCAACACCGAGTGCACCGCCGAGTTCTCGTCCAAAATTAAACAGTGACATGCCAATGCCGCGATCACGTGCGGGTAAGACACTTTGTACAACAACGCCTAAGGCCGGTAAGGTTAAACCAATACCTATACCCGCAAAACCCAATGCAAATTTCACCCACATATCGTAGTGAACTTGCCACAATGCAGCCATAGCCAAAGCAAAACCGACGATCACTAACATCTTATAACGACCAAACTTCGCGATGAGCTTCCCACCCACATAAGCGCCAGAGGTAATACAGACCATGAAGATCACCATAATCGCACCACTTTCTGACGGAGTGAGTCCTTTTTGCCACTGAAACTGCAGCGGCAAATAAACCAAAAGCGCAAACATCAGCATTTGCGATCCCATAATAAGAACAATCGCGGTCAGATAATTCGGAAGACGTGCTAAACGCGCCGGTAAAATAGGATCACTCACTCTGCGTTCAACAACCACCAAAGCAACTAAACACGCCAGTAATGCAAACGCACCCCAGCCAGTAGGGATAAATGAATGTGAAGAAAGTAATAACAGCAGCAAAGTCGTCGCACTCATGAGTAACGCTGCTCCCACCCAATCAAAGCGACTATCTCTGCGTTTATTGAGATGCTTCAAATAGCGGTTAACCATGTAAAGTGCCACCAACCCTAACGGTAAATTAATACCGAATACCCACCGCCAACTGAGGTAGTCAGCAAAATAGCCGCCAAGCAGTGGCCCTGCAATACTGGACACCGCATAAACCGCTGAAATATAACCTTGGTACTTGCCCACTTCGCGCGCAGGAATTGAATCGGCGATAACAGTAAATGCCAGAGCTATTAAGCCTCCACCGCCAATCCCTTGAATCACACGAGCACCAATTAAACTGGGTAGATCAAAAGCAAAGGTACACAGCGCGGAACCCAACATAAAGATCACGATACTGACATTTAGCATCCGAACTCGTCCGAACAAATCGCTCAGTTTACCGTAGACGGGCAATACAGCGGTCGATGCTAATAGATAAGCAGTAATCACCCATGTTAATGCTTGTCCTGCCGAGAGATCTTGCCCAATAAGAGCCAATGGTGTGGTAACGATGCTTTTTTCAAGCGAGCCTAAAGCGATGACTAAAGCAACGCTGGCAAAAATAATTTTCGGATTAGCCGAATAAGTTGAATCGGTAGGCATGTGCCCCTCATATGAACTTGATTAGAATGCGCGACCGACACGATAACGTAATAGTGCACATCCTAAAATAGGATAGAATGGGATGGCTTATTGCATAAATGGGATTAATGATGAAACTTGATGATTTATCACTCTTTTTAACGGTAGTGAAATGTGGCAATTTTACGCTGGCAGCAAAACAAAAAGCCTTGTCCACCAGCACGTTGAGCCGCAGAATCCAGCAGTTGGAGCAAGATATTGGCAGCATTCTACTGATCAGAAACAGTAAAGAAGTGGTACTAACGAAAGAAGGCGAGCATTTGTTTGAAACCTATGCCAACCTATTTAGCCAAATAGAAGATAAACAAGCACAAGCTCTAAAAGCCAAACAAGAGTTTAGAGGCGAGATCGTCATTAACGCGCCAATCCTACCCATTCGGCATCAGCTAAGTCCATTAGCACTGGAATTTTGTCAGCAACATCCTAAAGTCAACATTCGTATTCAAGTCGGTGCAGGGCTGGATTATCATACCCAGCACGACCTTGATATAGCGCTGCGTTTTGGTCCACAACCGCAATCCGATTGGGTTGCGCGCAAACTAGCTAATAACCCTTCCGTGTTGTGCACAAGCCCTGACTACTCAGCCTCTTTGCTGCTAAAACATCCAGAGCAATTACTTTCTCTGCCACTACTCACTTTAAATACCAAACAAGCGTGGATATTTGAACATCAGCAAAGCAAAGAACGTTTTCAATTTATCCCTCAGGCACGTATTAGCTCTGAGGAAATTGATACGATTTTACAAGCCACATTCATGAATATGGGTATTGCAAGGTTACCTAAAGGATTAATTGATAAGGAGTTAGAGGAGAAACGATTAGTGCCATTATTGCCTAATTGGCAGATTGAAGGAGCGGATGTTTATTTGCTGCACCCTCAGAGACGTTTTCTTCCTGAGCGAACTCAGGCATTTATTGACTACATCATCAATCACTGGTCGCGCTTTGCTTTCAGTTACTGGCGTACTTGAGAATGTACACCACACCATACTGCTCAAATAAAAAACCACTTCTTGCTACTAACGAGCAAGAAGTGGTTGAAAGCGATTGAGTGACTAGATTAAAGAAAGTGGAAGGTCGCGTTGAATGAAACCGTACCAATATCGTCATCGCCTAAAGTGTAATTCATGTAACTTGCACCAACTGAAATTGGCCCCATCAGGAAGTATTCAGCGCCTACACCGTACATGATGTCAAAACCATCATCTATTTTATTGCTGTTTAATTTTTTATCCCAAGAATGCAAACCACCCTTGGCATACACATGCAGAGGGCCAAAATCAATGCTTGGTTTTACCGCAAAATAAACAGAAGAGGCCGCGATTTCATTCGTGGCAGTGACTTCAAATTTGCCATGGTCGGTGTAACCCGCTTCGAGACCAATCAGAGGAAGAATACCAGTACCGGCATGAATGTTGTACGAAGTACCGCTTTTACCATTCAAATCCGATTGGCCTACCGATGCGCCGCCATAAATCCAAGAGTCAGCAAACGCCATTGAAGATGTACTGATCAGCGCCAGTGCGATTAAAGTCTTTTTCATGATGAACCTTCTTTATTTAATTTGGCAGTGGCCTCAAAACGGCGACCGATTGCCACATAGCGTCAAATTATAGTGAACTGTTGGTTAGATGCAAATCTTATACCTAACAAGCATCAATCGCATTTTTTATACGTTTATCTGAAACTGGATAAGGAGTGCCAAGTTGCTGAGCAAATAAACTCACGCGAAGCTCTTCAATCATCCAACGGATCTCTTTAACATTTTCAGGTACTTCTGCACCGCGAGGTATCTTGTTTAGTAGCGCTTTGTAATCATTGGTTACCGCTTCAATTTTCAACATGTGCAAACGATCCTTATTTGGATCAATGGGTAACTTCTCCATCCGACGTTCAATCGCGCGCATGTAACGCAGAATATCCGGCAAACGCTTCCAGCCGCATTCGGTGGCAAAGCCTTTAAAGATCAAACCTTCGATCTGCGCTTTGATATCCGATAGGGCAAAGGCCATCGTAAAATCGATTTTCCCTTTCAGCTTTTTATTAATGTTGAATGCCGTGGTAAGAATCGTCTCCACTTGTTGAGCGATATCGACCACAGTATCGCCCAATTCAGCGCGCACAAACTCTTTCAGTGCCTCAAACTGCTCCGGCTCCCACACTAAACCGCCTTGCTGCTCAATTAACTTATCAATCCCACAAGCAATACAGTCATCAATCAGGTCCAGTACTTTGCCATACGGGTTAAAGTAGAGCCCCAATTTTGACTTGTTCGGTAAATTGGTGTGCAGATATTTAATCGGTGAAGGAACGTTCAGCAAAATCAGACGCCTTTGCCCTGCTTTCATTGCATTGAGTTGTTCTTGCTCGGTCTCAAAAAGCTTAATTTCAACGCTCTCTTTACTATCCACTAACGCTGGATAGGCTTTAACCTCGAAACCGCCGCGCTTTTGTTGGTACACTTTCGGTAATTCACCAAAGCTCCACGTATGCAAACCTTGCTGTTCAATATCATCGTCTGCCACTTGAGAGAGTGTTTCTTGTACTTTCTCTTTCAAACTCTCTTTCAGCTGATATAAATCTTTATGCTCGTTGAGTTTGCGATTTTTATGATCCACCGCGCGAAAAGTGATTTTTAAATGATCCGGAACTTGCTCTAACTTCCAATCTTCACGCTTCACCTCGACGCCCGTCATGCGTCTTAACTCTTTTTCCATCGCATCCAATAAAGGCAATTCCATCGGTGTGACACGAGCTAAAAACGCATCCGCATAGTTAGGTGCCGGTACAAAGTTTTTGCGCAGTGTTTTAGGCAACGACTTGATCAGGCTAACAACCAATTCATGACGTAACCCGGGGATCTGCCAATCAAACCCTGTCGGTTCAATTTGATTTAGAATCGGCAATGGCAAATGTACCGTGACACCGTCACTATCTACTCCAGGTTCAAATTGATAGCTGAGCTTCAGTTTAATACCGTTTTGGTGCCAAAAGTTGGGATAATCTAAATCAGTGATGTGGCTAGCATCACCTTTAAATAGCATCTCTTTTTCAAAGTTGAGTAGATCTGGGGTGGCTTTGCTGGCTTTTCGCCACCACGCATCAAAATGACGCCCAGAGACCACATCCGTTGCGACTCGCTGATCGTAGAACTCGAAAAGCTGTTCATCATCAATCAAAATATCGCGGCGGCGAGATTTATGCTCAAGCTCCTCGACTTCAAGTAATAAGCGACGGTTTTGCTTGAAAAACGCATGTTTGGTTTCCCAATCACCTTCAACTAATGCACTGCGAATGAAAATCTCACGACATAGTGGCTCGTCAATGGTGCTGTAGTTAATCAAACGTTTAGGCACAATAGGAATGCCATATAACATCACTTTTTCATAGGCCATGACGGCGGCTTGTTTTTTTGACCAATGCGGTTCGCTGTAGCTACGCTTGATCAAATGCTGTGCCAGCGGTTCCACCCATTCAGGCTGGATTTTAGCTGCAATACGCCCCCACAGTGTAGAGGTTTCCACCAATTCGGCGACCATCACCCACTTGGGCTGCTTTTTAAACAGGCCAGAAGCGGGAAAAATATTAAAGCGGGCGTTACGAGCCCCTTGGTATTCATTTTTCTCTTGGTCTTTGATACCGATGTGCGACAGTAAACCAACCAAAATTGCACTGTGGATACTTTGGTAATTGCCCGGTTCGTCGTTCAATTTGTAATCCATTTCACGCATCGATTGGTGAATTTGGAAGTAGACATCCTGCCATTCGCGTACCCGCAAATAATTGAGGTAATCTTGTTTACACTGCTTACGAAATTGGCTGCTGCTTAACGCTTTTTGCTCAGTTTGAATGTGGTTCCACAAATTCACTAGGCTCAGGAAATCGGACTCTTCATCAAAAAATCGGCGATGTTTCTCATCTGAGGCTTGTTGCTTATCTGATGGGCGTTCACGTGGGTCTTGAATCGAAAGTGCAGCGGCAATCACCATCAGCTCTTTTACGCAGCCAAGCTTTGGCGCTTCGAGCACCATACGCGCCAAACGGGGATCAATCGGCAAGCGTGCTAATTTGCGCCCCATATCCGTCAACTGCTTTTTGCTGTCGTGGCCATTTTTATTGGTATCAGGAACAATCGCACCAAGCTCTTCAAGCAAACGCACACCATCTTGAATGTTGCGTTTATCCGGCGCTTCCACAAATGGGAATGCTTCAATATCACCTAGCCCAAGTGCGGTCATTTGTAAAATAACCGAGGCTAAGTTGGTACGCAGTATTTCCGGATCGGTAAATTCTGGGCGTGAAAGAAAATCCTCTTCGGAATAGAGGCGTATGCAGATCCCTTCTTCAACACGGCCACAACGTCCTTTACGCTGATTTGCACTCGCTTGAGAAATTGGTTCAATCGGCAAACGTTGGACTTTGGTGCGGTAGCTATAACGGCTGATACGCGCCGTACCTGGGTCAATGACATATTTGATCCCCGGAACGGTAAGGGATGTTTCTGCCACGTTGGTGGCTAAAACAATGCGCCGCCCTATATGGGGCTGAAAGATTTTATTCTGCTCACCGGCGGATAATCGTGCATAAAGCGGCACAATTTCAGTATCACGTAAGTTACGTTTACTGAGCGCATCGGCCGTATCACGAATTTCTCGTTCACCATTCATGAAGATCAGAATATCACCAAGCCCTTCAGCACAGAGTTCATCGACGGCTTCAAAAATACCTTCAAGTTGATCGCGGTCTGCTTCCTCTTCACCAAGCAGTGGTCGATAACGCGTATCGACCGGATAAGTACGACCCGACACTTCAATGATAGGCGCACCGCTAAAATGGTTAGAGAAGCGTTCAGGATCGATGGTGGCCGAAGTAATGATGACTTTGAGATCCGGACGACGCGGCAGCAGTTCTTTCAAATAACCTAAGATAAAATCGATATTTAAGCTGCGCTCATGCGCTTCATCGATAATGATGGTGTCGTACTGATTGAGAAAACGATCATGCTGGATTTCGGCCAACAATATCCCGTCAGTCATCAATTTGATCTGAGTCTGCTCGGAAATTTGATCGTTAAAACGAACTTTATAGCCAACAAAGCCACCCAGTTCTGTTTCCATCTCTTGCGCTATTCGGCTCGCGACCGAACGCGCAGCAAGGCGACGTGGTTGCGTATGGCCAATCAGGCCATATTTACCGCGCCCAAGTTCTGCGCAAATTTTGGGTAACTGAGTCGTTTTGCCTGACCCTGTTTCACCCGCCACAATTACCACTTGGTTTTCAGCAATCGCTTTGGCGATATCATCGCGTTTTTGGCTTACGGGCAATAAATCAGGGTAGTCGATGGTAACGCGGCTGTTGAGACGCTGCTGCGCCACCATCATTGACTGAGCAATATCGAGCGCAATTTGATCAAAAACGGCATGTTTGGCTTGCTCATTTTTTATTTTGCTCGCACCAGAGATGCGTTTACTCAGACGAAAACGATCACGCATCATGCATTCTTTCAATGCATTGCGCAGAGATGCCGCACTGTTGCTGCTAGCGTTCATTGACTTGTGTTGATTGGGCTGTGACGAGGTCAAAGCATTTCCTATTCATTTCATTACATAAAACTGAGCGGATTGTAGCATAATCAACGCTCCTGCAATCAGTTATCCTTTCACAAACGGCGAGCATTTATTCGCTTCCTCCTCGATTCCGGTATGTTTTGCCATCGTTCGTATGATTAAGCGATTTAAAATTGGGCAATCGGATCAGGATTTCTTATGTTTATAAGAAAATCGCCGCTACAATAGCGACATGATTACTGAAACGATAAAACTGTGAAAGCATCTGAACTGAAACACATACTCGATTCACTACCCGATAACACCGATCCAGAATTGGTGATGGGTGAGGCTTGGTTGCCTGAACGTCTTATTGACACACAATTGGACGGCCATTTTCTGTTTCTGGAGTTTGATAATGCGCCCGAGGAAGGTGAAGGAGAGGAAGAAGGTCGCGGTTTTGTTGAACATGAGATTGCCATGATACGGCGACGCTTTGAAGAAATTTTGCTAGAAAAAGCGGACAATAAATCCAAAGCCGATGCCATGTTAGCGCTTTTCCTGATGGGGCATGAATACTCAAGTTCAGAAGTCATTGAAATACTAGAAGACCCTAGCGTCCCTCAAGATCCGAATGATTTTTATCACGAGAACGATGAAGATGAATCTCATGATATTTAGAATCTCACTTTATTCTGACTTGTGTTTTGCTCAATACGCCAC
>NZ_CAWNHY010000301.1:0-14340 GCF_963874335.1 Vibrio sp. V10_P2A27P122
CCTCGGCTTAGAAGGGTCACTTACTATATAGCAGGATGCATGCCAACTTTAAAACTCCCAAAAAACACCTTATCTGTCTACTTTATGAGCGGTTTCATTACAACGTGTCGCATAATAAATTTGCATTTTGCAATTAAATTTCAAAATGCAAATCTGAATAAACGATTTAGTAGTACTGTTGCCTCTTTTCTTGATACATCCGCTCATCAGCCAGTTTCAACATCGCATCCACATTATCAAATTCGGGGCTAAATGCGGCTGCGCCTACACTGACATGTAGGTTAATTAAGTGCTGCTCATAAATGACTGGCGCATTACACAACGCACTTTTTATTTTGAGACTGATCCGCTCAATATCATCGTTGTCCGATACTCGAGACAGCAAAACCAGAAACTCATCACCGCCAATGCGTGCAACTAAATCCGAAGAACGCAATACGCTTTTCACTCGCTCCGCACAAGCAATCAATACCTTGTCACCCGCAGCATGCCCATAGGTGTCATTGATCGATTTGAACTTATCAATATCAATGTTGAGGATCACAAAACCAGCCGATTGGTCCATTTTGATAGCCTGCTCAAAATATCGATCAAGCGTGTACATGAAGTACCGACGGTTAGGAAGCTGAGTTAATTCATCATGAAGTGCTCTTTCATTAGCAATAGAGTACAAGCGATATATCGTAATAAACGCCGCAACCAACAAGATTAAGATCGGGTAGCCTAACAACCGTACAATGTGGACCTGATACCAAGGCACTTGACCTAAAACATCGCTTTTCTGTGCAACAGCAATTTCCCAGCCGCCATAGGGAAAATGAACACTTTGTTTTGCAAAAGCTTTCGTGAACACCTCTTGTTCACCAAAAAATACCTCGCCTTCCGAACCAGTACTGTCTACCCCACGTATCGCCAAATTAAAGCGGTGAGTAAAACGTTCAACGCCAGTGGAAAGTAATAGCGAATCTAAATCGATCACGACACTGCATACTCCCCAATATTGTTGGTTATCAGGAGGGTCAGTAAATATAGGAATCCGAGCAACAAGGCCTCGCCCACCTTGAACCAGGTTCACAGGGCCTGCAATGAAGATCTCTTGGATCTCCCTTGCTTTTAAGATCGTGGCCCATTGTTTGGGAACGGTACGGTAATCTAAGCCTATTGTTTTGTGATTTCCGCTCAATGGATAGGTGTAACGAATCACATCATCAGGCGCCAGCCCAATCACGCGCAAATGTCTACCTTCATGTAAAATATTAGCCGCAATCTTTTCCCAATCTTCGAACTGAGAATGGGCGTTAATCGCAATTAAACTGGTTAGCCCATTTGCTACATAGATGTCAGACAAAATGGCAGCTTCTAACTGAGCTCGAATAATCGAAAGCTCTTCCTTTGCTCTGGTTTGAAGATTATCTCGGATAAAACTTCGTTGATTGAAGTTGATAATTTCGATCAACCCTCCACAAAAAATGATGAAGGCAACGAGAAGCAAATTGACAGACCACTGTTTGCCTGAGATATGTCTCATGCAACTCTCCCTCACTAGCCTGTAGCGATCACTACATGTGTATGGTTTTACTTGCTCTATTTAGAATAGTGCTTCTTACTTAAGATTAACGTAATTAATGAGGGAATACCCAAATTAATTACAAATTTGTTGATATAACCAAATGAACTCGTAGCTTTTTGCTAACATAGCAATATTTTAATTCATCAATTTGCATAGCGTAAAAAGCACAATCAGCTAAACGCATTATCCTAACGACGGCTCAAAGCGGTCATTTTACGCACACTTGACACATCACCAACAATAATAAATCCATTAAATGCTAATGTTATTATGAATATTAGCTTAGAGGTGTATTTTCATCATGTTATTAAAAAAGAGTGGCCTATTTCTGGGATTAGCTATTACATTGTGGTTGCCTGCCTCTGGCTATGCAGAGCCGGCGTCAACAACGAATAACACTTTTTCTGAATCTGCGGAGCTTATTCGTCAAACCTATGAAGAGCAACTTTTCACATTGCCGGCATTCAAAGAGGGGCACTATGGGTTACGGATGTATCGCCAAACTCTAGACCCTAAATATTCAGCAGCGGTGTGGAGTGATCTTGCTCGCGTGGCGAGCCGACTTAATCAATTTTCCGCAGAAGTTTCAACTGCTGAACAGGTTTTTCTCTACTCTGAGCAACGTTTGGCTGGATACTTCGATGACGCAGATGAACGCAGCCAATTACGCTATATCGCCACTAAACATATGCCAGAATACCTCTACTTAGGCGTCGACCTATTAGGCTCTATGGCCCGTGCCAACGAATATGGTTTGAAACATAAAGAAGATCAGCTTTTGCGCCAAGTGATCCGCCGTTATGATTTTACTAAGTACGCCACTGATGAAGAAATGATTAAAGCGTGGGCCGCACAACTTGCTAACCAAGTCTATTGGTTACGCCAGTTAGGTGAACAAGATGTCGTACAACCATTCATTGATAGCTTTAGGAAAACATACCCAGATTCTGCTGATAAAGCACTCTCCGCGCAACAATATGGCAATAAGCTGTATGGTATGACACACATTATTTTTGCCGATTCGGAATACTATCAAAATCCCATTAAAGAGCAGCAGCATCAATGGATCTTCGACTACTTTCGCAATAATATCGATACCATTTTGCTAAGAGCGAAGGAAGATGTGGTTGCTGAAGTTGGGATCACTTTTCTACTCGCAGGTTTAGAAAAAGATCCTGTTGTAGAAAAAACTCGTCTCGCAATTCAACAAGCGATTGATAAAAAGAAAGGGATGATCCCCTCTACCTCAGGTGTGTTTGACCTTGCCGACGGAGAGCACCGCAATGTACTTGCCATTATGTTACTTGACTGGCAGAAAACCAACCAAGCGCCCACAGTGAAAAATAATCCTAAGGTATTTTCTAGCCTGCCTTATGGGCTCATCAGACAGTAGCAATAAGCGGGTTAAGCTGATTTAAGCTGGTTTGACGATACTGAGGATTTAAATAGCTTCGGGATAAGAATTCCGGTAAAAGTTGCCATCACAATCAAGCCCAATCCTACCATTTGTGTTGGCAAGTACTGCACATTAAAAAACAACTGTTGCCATAAAGCGGTAAAAAGCAAATTGGTAAAAATTAACGGAGCGAGCTGCGAGCCAGAGTGTGCCAGACGGTAGGCTTTGGCTCGAAAAATTTGAGTGTTAATGACTAATATAGAGACTCCGCTCAAGGCAATAACCACAGCTAACTGCTGCAAGCTGCCCCAGGTTTGTTGAAGTACATTCGCGTCTACGGTAGGAAGAAATAACAAAGGTAGTAATAAGATTGATGCACACACAAACGTCCAAGCATTGATATCAATAGATCGCATATTACTTTTCGTCGCTCGATACAAGCTTAACTGCGATCCCGCATTCAGCGCTCCCGCAAGTAAACCGACCAATAACTCCATCCGTAAATGGATGCCCGAAACATCGCCAGCCAGCAGTAACACCCCGATAAATGTAATGGCCAAGCTCACAACCGTGCCTGTTTTCATCACTACACCAAATATTAATTTTTCTAACAAAGGAATAAACAGTGGACCAGTGCTAAACAATACAACACTTTCCACCAAAGAAAGATGTTGAAGTGAGTAAATAAAACAGAGCTGACAGCCTGCAATACATACTGAGCGAACCCACAGAGCCCGTTTCATACCTTTGGGAGGAAAACGGAAATGAGTTAAGCTCATTACTCCCAACAATATAAGCGCGGGGAGTAAAAATCGGAGAAAACTGAGACTTTGTAGCGGTATCTCATGTGCAAGAAACTTAGACAGTAGCCCTGTCAATGACAAGCTAAATGTGGAGGACAACATAAATAATGGAGCCAAAATTCGTGGGTTCATACAACTCTCCTCTAGTACAGCCATCATAGAACAATGACGAAAGGAAAAATAACGAGTAATATTAACCAAACCTGTAAGAGAAACTTACCAATGCGAAAACTACCTCCGCTCAAGTCACTCTACTCATTTATTGCCGTAGCAGAAACAGGCAGCATGACAGATGCAGCAAAGCACCTTAATGTTAGTCATTCAGCCATCAGTCAATCAATAAAAGCATTAGAGAACCAGCTAAACCAGCCGCTATTCAATCGCGTTGGGCGTCACGTCGTACTCAATAATGCTGGTCAAAAATACTATCGGAGAATTGCGCCTGCTTTGGAGCAAATCGTTGAAGCAACTGAAGTGCTTATGAGAGATGAGCGCCATAACCGACTGACACTCAACATGGTCAACTCATTAGCGCTGCACTGGTGGATACCACGAGTTAACCGCTTTCAAGAGCACGCGCCACATATAGACGTGAGAATATCGAGTTTAACAGGCACTTTTTCTCTAACATCAGAGAACGTTGATATCGCGATTGTTCATGGTAAACAAGATGAGTGGCAAGACTACTATTGTGAGAAACTTGCCGAAGATGAATTGGTGCTGGTATGCAGCCCTGAACTCATAAAACCTGACCTCATAAAGCAAGGTGATAAGCAGACGCTTTCATCCATACTTAAATGCCACCCAGCGATTATCGCTGTGAACGAGCGCCGCAAAAAAGACTGGCAAATTTGGTGCGATGCTTATCAACTTACCATGCCAGCAAGTCGCAAAAACCTATCATTTGTCTCTTCAGCACAAGCCGTACAAGCTACTATCCGCCAATTAGGTATTTTCGTTACCCATCGCCTCTTTGTAAAAGATGACATCAAGTTAGGCCTACTACAAGAACTCGGTTCCGCAGTGACTAATCCCTATCAAGACTACTACTTCGTTTGTGCCAAAGAGCAACTGAAACAAGAGAGTATCTTAGTGTTAAGAAGTTGGATCAAAAAAGAATTTGCGATGTAACTAAATTTGTAATGTAACTACAGGACGGCTTAGATTTTTTTGCTATATCCACATTTGCTTATATTCATTTTTTTATAAAAAAATAATGGCTTAAATAATGGCTTATTTGAACAACGTTAAAATAATCGACAAAACATGCTGATAATACAATAAGTTATAAAACAATTGATCACCGATTATTAATAGCCTAATGACTTAACGAAAACGCCAAATGATTAGCCATTGTATTTTTTAACTGACTCCATGCACTTCGTCCGCAAAACTCTGTTATTTATTCTAGACTTAACTCGGTATCTAATACTTTAGGATAGCATCGAGATCGAGTATGACTGAACTGGTAGGTAGACATTTAGAAGAGATGGCCAATATGCGAGCGTCACGCAAGCGTAGGGTCGTTGCCTTATGCTCATTTGTGTCTGTGCTACTTTTCGCCTTTTATGGCATTCTTCATTTTCTTGAACAGCAATATTACCTGAGCACTTTTAATTTATTATGCTTGATCGCCATTGCCTCTAATTACCTTTATTTCTACCATCACTCTGATAACACCTCCTATGCCGATTTATTCCTCAGTGCCATCTTGTTAACAAAAGGGGTCATATTACTACTATATGGACAGCATATGGTCGGCAATGTGCTGTGGTTGTTTCCAATTATTGCGGCGGTGATCTTCATTAATGACTTTCGAATAGGCTTAGTTTTTAGCTGTAGTTTCTTTATGCTAATTGGCGTCTCAGTACAACTCTCCGGTGCCGATATTCTTCCTCAATATCTCCCCATAGATCGGTTTTTTCTCAGTCTCATCGCACTCTGTTGCATGTGTCATATTTCCTCTTACTACTACAACAAAGCGGTTTGCTATATCCAGCATCTTTATCAAGAGGGAATTGAAGACCTTGCCTACACCGACCAACTGACTGGGCTCGCCAATCGTTGGAGTTTCGAAACTTGGGCACGTGAAAAACTCTCCCAGCAGACTGATAAAAAAACCATCACCGCACTCGTTTTTCTAGACATTGATAATTTCAAATCCATTAATGACAGCTACGGACATGAGGTCGGGGATCGAGTCTTGCAATATTTCGCCAATCGTTTAAAAAACAACGTCCGAAATAAAGACCGGAAAACCGATAAACACGATTACTCCATCGCGAGATTTGCCGGAGATGAGTTCGTGCTACTACTTTACGATATCAAAACGGTTAAGGATTTGGATGGCGTTCTCAACCGGATTTGTTATCTGTTTGAGGATAAATATCAAGGGTCAGAAATGATCAATAACCTCACCGTCAGCATCGGCGCTGCTTTGTTTCCTTCCGATGCTGATAACTTGGCCGAGCTGACTCGGTGCGCAGACAAAGCGATGTACGCAGCAAAACACAACGGCAAAAATCAATATCAGTATTACCAACATATTTCACTTGACCATACTGACGCATCTACTGCAACCCATTCAGCAACAGTGACACCAATAAAGAAAGCTAGCGAGTCATATACATAATCCACAAACCTACTGCACATACCACCACCATCCATGCGGCGTAGCGTGCTGTATTAGGTTTATTTGGTTTAGGGTGAATCACTGGCCTCATTGCCGCACGCCTTGCTGCTTCAACAATGGAAACGTCTTTATCACTGAGCTGTTCAAGCGTATCGCGATTTTTCTGCGCTTGATTAGCCACCTTGGTAAATCGGTGCATCTGCTCAAGCGTAAAATCCTCTTTGGGATCATAATGCGGATTCTGATCTTCATGTTTGGGCAACATAGACATTGGGCATCCTCCTCGTGATCCAACCTACTTTAATTATAGCCCCCCTCAAGATATGTTCGAATTTCTCGACGAAGACCTTCAAAACACAGCGCTCTTCTTTATCAGCACCTTGTCTTAGACTGATGTTATACCGACAAGGAGAATCATTATGCTAACGCAACGTGAAATAAAACAGATAATCCCCGCACAACCCACTTCGGATGGAGATGGCGTAAAAATTAGCCGCGTTGCTGGCTTTAATAACGCTAATTTTTCACCATTTTTAATGCTCGATGAATTTAAATCTGATCAAAAAGCCGATTATATTGGTGGATTCCCTCCTCATCCACACCGAGGAATCGAAACTCTCACTTATATGCTAAATGGGCATTTCCAACATCAAGATCATATGGGTAATGTCGGTGAATTACGCTCTGGTGGTGCCCAATGGATGGCCGCAGGAAGAGGTGTTATTCACAGCGAGATGCCAATCATGACTGAAGGTCAGTTGCACGGTTTTCAGATTTGGATCAATCAGCCTGCTAGCCAAAAAATGGCGCCAGCGCAATACCACGACTTTCAACCCGAAACCATTACCGAATACCACTCTCAAGAGGCTGGCCTGCTGAGAGTACTTGCGGGTGATGTCACTTGTGGCAACCAGATAGTAACAGGCCCATTAACAAAAACGGGCGTTAAATTGAGCGTGGCCGACTGGCGAGCAACACCGGGTAGCCAATTAGAGATCGCCACTCCCAATTACTTTAATGTCATGGCATTTACCTACAAAGGCAATGCACAGCTAGGCAGTAAAGTGTTGAAACAAGGCGAGCTAGCGTTGCTCTCAAAAGGTGAGTTCTTAACATTAAAAGCCAATGATACGAGCGGAGTATTGTTGCTAATGGGGCAACCCATTGATGAACCTGTAGTGCATTATGGGCCGTTTGTAATGAACTCATTTTCTGAGATAGAACAAGCAATTAAAGACTACAACTCAGGTCTGTTTGAACAGTATTAATCATAGGGTAGCCATCCGGCTGATCTTAAGTGTCATTTTGGGGTTCTCAGAAAGTTTGCCTATACTCAAGTAGTAAATTTGACGAGAGGCACGAAATATGTGGGTATTGACTAGAAATATTCTCATTTCATTGGCAGCAGTGCTGATCAGCTCAACGCTTTTTGCTAACACCCTTAAAGCTGATTTTAGGCATCGACCACCAGAAATGGTGATCAGTCCAGATGGTCAAAAAATCAGCGGCCCATTAAAGGAAATCATTGAAGAAGCAGCAAAAAATATAGGCTTCGATATCGAGTGGCGAAACATTCCATTTCCTCGCAGCCTTGCTACTTTAGAAAATGGTACTGTTGACATTGTTCCACGTGTCATACGAACAGCAGACAGAGAAGCATTTGTTCGCTTTATCGGTCCTATAAGTGAGCAAACACGGAATATTGTTTTTGTCACTCGCAGTGATGGGCCAGCAATCAACAATTATCAAGATTTACGAGAGCTGAATGTCGGTGTGAAAAGAGGTACCGCTTATTTCGAAGCGTTTGATCAAGACAAAGAGATAAATAGAACGGTTGTTAATGATGACTTCAACCTAGCAAGAATGCTAGAGGCAAAGAGAATAGATACCGTTATCGTATTGGATTTACCTGCGTTAGAAGTGGAATTAAAAACAATCAATTTTAGTAACTACCAAGTAGCAACCTACTACTATCCAAACACTATCGGCAACTATTACGGTATGCCTAAAAGCCATCCACAAGCGGATGCATTACAAAACGCTCTGTCTGAAATGGTAAAAAGTGGAAGGATCGAAGCTATCTATGCAAAATTTGGCTTAACAGCTCAATAAGAAATAGGGCTTTTAAGCCCTATTTCAACTACAAATATTCGCACAAATAAGCTGTTACTTCGGCAACTTTCAAATCAAAGGACGAATTCTCAGCGACTTCAAAAGATTCATTCGCTTTAAATGTAGACCAGTGTTCATCCCCTAAACGCTTTATCGTTAACGAACCTTTGATGACTGTCATACGCTCAGGAGCCGCCGTGCCAAAGGTGTATTCGCCAGGAGCCATTACGCCCACCGAACTGTCACCACTTTGGTGAGCAAAACCTAAAGATTTAACAGCCCCGTCGAAGTATGTGTTTTCTTTGATCATTTCTCTTCCTTGTAAAATAAACCACCAAAATATGGTGAATAACACGTTTGTAAGCCGTTTTATCTGAAATCGTAAAAATACACAAGTGGCAATTGGGATTAAACAAATAGTGAAACGCGACCTATACTGATCGGTAAGTCAACAAAATTCATGATGCAATGTTCATCTTGTCATCCATTAGTACTAGTTTTGGAAAAAAGATCATATTTTCCAGTGTGACATTTGCTAAACCACACGACATATTCCACTCTCTAACCTTGTTTTAATTGGTTAGCCTTACCGGTACTAGTCGCTGATTGCTTACGTTATGGAGTGGGAATGGCAGTTAAGGGTTTCACGCATGCAAATAAAGCCTCTTCAGGTCACCCTATGAAAAAAAAATGGGTATTAAAAAGTCTTTTTTGGATAGTGCTGTTCACTATCGCAGCTAGTTTTGCCACTTTACTTTTAGTGAGCTATCAAGAGTATACAAGCCCCAAAAATGTCTATGGTTCATGGATCGAAATCGGTACACCCAGTTATAGCACTGAGGTTCTAACTCTCAATTCAAATGGCGTGTTTCGAAATAATCGCTTAGTCAGCACTCAGTTTGAATATGATGGGGATAAAATTGTGATTAACACTGGTAGTGGCGTGACCATTTACCAACTTGCTGGGACAACAAACTCCCCTCAACTCAAGCGCATTGAACCTGTCATGCCTTTACAACGCTTTATCAAACAAGGCTATGAAAGCACGGTAGAAAACGATGAAAACGGCGACCCAAGTAAAAATCGTCGTTCAGCATTATCTGAGCACTTTTCACAACCATAGCGCTTAAAGTGACGCGATCAGAGCTGAGTCTAAATAGAAAAGCCCCCGAATCGGGAGCTCTGTTGATACTTTATATTATAGAGTGACGCCATATTTAGCGTGCGCGACGCGCCTCTACGGCACCAGCCAACTGACGCAATACCACTTCAGTGTCATCCCAGCCAATACATGCATCCGTAATCGATTGACCATAAGTGGCCGCACAACCATCCACGAGATCCTGACGTCCTTCAACGAGATGAGACTCAATCATCACACCAAAAATAGCATGTTCACCCGATGCAATCTGCTCACTCACATCTTGTGATACCACAAGTTGACGCTGGTACTGTTTAGAGCTGTTTGCGTGGCTAAAGTCAATCATCACTTTTTGTGGTAAACCGGAGATTTCTAGTTCCTGCTTGATAGCCGCGACATGTTGAGCGTTGTAGTTTGGCTCTTTACCACCTCGTAGAATGATATGGCAATCAGGGTTGCCTGCCGTTTGAATGATGGCCGAATGACCATACTTAGTGACCGACAAGAAATGGTGCGATGCACTGGCAGAGCGAATCGCATCAGAAGCGATTTTGATATTGCCATCTGTCCCATTTTTGAACCCAACCGGACAAGATAGACCCGATGCGAGTTCACGGTGAACTTGAGATTCTGTTGTACGAGCACCAATAGCACCCCAACTGATAAGGTCAGCCACATACTGCGGTGTGATCATATCCAAAAATTCGCTCGCTGTCGGCATCCCCATATCGGTCAAATCAAGCAGTAACTTACGCGCCATGCGTAAACCATCGTTAATTTTATAGGTATCATTTAAATAAGGGTCGTTAATGAGCCCTTTCCATCCGACGGTCGTACGAGGTTTTTCAAAATAGACACGCATGACAATTTCAAGGCGATCACCTAGTTCATCGCGCAACACTTTAAGACGTTTTCCATATTCAACAGCCGCTTGAGGATCATGAATTGAACATGGGCCAATGATCACCAATAAGCGATCATCTTTATCTTGTAGAATATTATGAATGGCTTCTCGAGCCTGAAATGTGGTTGAAGAAGCAACTTCTGTTGCCGGAAACTTTTCTAGAACCGCAACAGGAGGTAATAACTCTTTAACTCGTTTAATTTTTACATCATCAGTCTGAAACATTGCTTACTTCTTCCTTATTCTTTTCTACTGCCTACCGAACAACGGACAGGTTGGATCTATACGCAGCCTTGCTTTCGGCTCTCCCCTGTAACTTATCTACTAAAAACCACAACTTCAATCATTATTTTCAACAAAAGGCAATATTGGCTACTTTTTTACAAGATTATCATTGCGTAAAAAAATAGTTACACCTTTATGCTGGAACCCACAAATTAACGCTAATATGAGCTTCGTAGGTGCATTATCTCGTTGATATTGCTAAGGTAGGTGATAACAAAATAGCAACAAGATATTCAACCATGAATGCGATAGAGTTTGAAAAAGTAAACAAGTGGTACAATAATTTTCACGCTTTGAAAGACATTACTCTTCAGGTTCGTCGAGGGGAAATCTTAGTCGTTTGTGGCCCTTCAGGCTCAGGAAAATCAACATTAATCCGAACGGTCAATGGGTTAGAAGCTATCACCGCGGGCGAGATCACCCTGAACTCTAACCATTCCGACATCACACAGCCTGCAGGAAAAATCGGTATGGTTTTCCAGCATTTCAACCTTTTCCCTCACTTGACGGTGATTGAAAACCTTATTTTAGCTCCAATTCGTACACTGAAATTGAGTAAGCAAGCCGCAAGACAAAGAGCGAGCCATTTTTTACAGCGAGTGAATATTCTTGACCAAGCTGACAAATATCCGGTGCAATTATCTGGCGGTCAGCAACAGCGTGTTGCCATTGCACGCTCACTCTGTATGCAACCAGAAATTTTATTGTTTGATGAACCCACTTCAGCTCTCGATCCTGAAACCATCCAGGAGGTACTGGATGTCATGGTAGATCTTGCTCAAGATGGCATCACCATGATGTGCGTCACTCATGAAATGGGTTTTGCCCGAAAAGTAGCGGATCGCGTCATTTTTATGGATGAAGGAAGAATTCTCGAGATCGCTACGCCGGAAGAGATATTTCGTCAGCCAAAACACCCAAGAACTCAACAGTTTCTCAACCAAATATTGAGCCATTGATGATAAAAGTACTGATAAAACCGATCTTCTCCGCTCTAATACAGATAGTTCTATTGCTTGCGGGGATGGTATGGATACTTGATTCTGGCGCACATGCTATGGGTTACCAGTGGCAATGGCATCGTGTGCCTGATTTCATCGCTTTTTACGACGAGGGTGAATGGTGGCCCGCGGAACTGCTCGAAGGGTTAGCCGTCACGGTACAAATCTCAACGGTCAGCCTATTTTTTACGCTGGTCATTGGCTTAACAACCGCTTTGTTGAAGCTTTCCAATTCTGTGGTAGGGCGTTGGTTGGCCAATATTTATATTGAGCTTATCCGCAACACGCCGCTACTGGTGCAGATATACCTGCTCTATTTTGTGTTTGGCCCAGTGCTGGGCTTAGATCGCTTCTCTACCGCCATTTTAGCTTTGGCACTGTTTCAAGGCGCTTATACTGCCGAAGTGTTTCGTGGTGGTTTAAACAGCATTCCGAAGGGACAGTTTGAAGCGGCACGAACATTAGGGCTTTCTCGTTTTTATACCTATGTTGATGTGATCTTACCGCAACTTATCCAACGTACATTACCTCCACTGACCAATGAAGTCGTGTCATTAATTAAAAACTCGTCTATCGTCAGTGTGATGGCTATTTTTGACTTAACCACTCAAGGTAGAAATATTGTCTCAGAAACGGCGATGCCATTTGAAATATGGTTTACCGTCGCTGCAATTTATTTACTGTTAACTCTGTCTTTATCAGGGTTTTCAGCATGGTTAGAACACAAACTCGGGGCGCAATGGCGCGCTCAATAATCATCCTTAAAAGGAGAACATCATGCAGAAATCTGCACCAAAAGCGTGGCAACGCGCTGGGTTGAAGGCTATCGCCGCTCTATCGCTCGGGTTGACCATGTTACTAGGGATAACCATTTCCATACCCGCCTTTGCCAGTGAAACGCCTAGCCTTGATAAAATCACTGAACGAGGCACATTGCGTGTGGGTATGTCTACGTTTGTGCCTTGGGCAATGCGCGACAAGCAAGGCGACCTAATTGGCTTTGAAATTGATGTTGCCAAACGTCTTGCTGAAGATTCAGGTTGGAAAGTGGAATTTGTACCTACCGCGTGGGATGGCATTATTCCAGCACTCTTAGCACAGAAATTTGATGTCATTATCGGCGGCATGTCTATCACGCCAGAACGCTCGAAAAGCGTGCTCTTTACCACCCCCTACTCACATTCAGGCGTGCAGCTTGCTGCCAATCAATCCTTAGCTAATGGCTTTTCCACCATTGAAGACTTCAACTCTCGTCGAGTGACTATCGCAGCGCGACGCGGAGCATTTACCGTTCAAGTCGCTCGTGAAACCTTCCCCAAAGCCAAAATTCTGCAATTTGATGACGATGCACAAGCCTTTCAAGAAGTATTAAACGGCCAAGCACACGCCGTGATTGCGTCAAGCCCTAAACCTGAACATGAAACAGTGAAACACAGTGACAAACTGTTCATTCCTTTCAATGAACGGTTGTCCAAAGGAAACGAAGCGTTTGCCGTTCGCTTAGGTGAAGAGGACAAAAAAGCCTTTTTTGATCAATGGATTATTGAACGAACCAATGACGGCTGGTTAAATGAGCGCTACGAATATTGGTTCTCAACGCTAGATTGGCAAAACCAAATCGTCTCAGGGCAATAGCCTGAGGGGCGGATGTGAATAGAACAAAAACCGTACTGTATGAAAAACGGAGCCTTAAACCATGGCTACGATTATCGCTCAATAAGCTCGATTATGCGTTACTCGTAGCACTGTTAGGCTTTGTTATTTGGTTAACGCACCGAGCCGAGCTTGGGGTGAATTATAATTGGCGTTGGCAAGAAGCTTTTGCTCTGATTTTCACCCCAACGAGCCATGGTGCTATCCCTTATTTCTTTCAGGGGTTAGTTGCTACTTTGCGCTTAAGTGTCTGGGCGATGGTGCTGGCCCTTGTGTTAGGCACACTGCTTGGCGTAGCACGCCACTCTCAGTTTTCGTGGTTCAGAATTCCGGCTAACGCTTTTGTGCAATTAGTTAGGAACATTCCGCCGCTGGTTTTCGTGTTCATTTTTTATTTTTTTGTCTCCAATCAACTGATCCCGTTGTTGGGCCTAGAAAACCTACTACGGGAACACCATAAGCCAACCAATGTCATTCAGCATTGGCTGTTTGGTCCTTCTCATCTATGGGAAAATTTGTTCTCTGGAATTGTGTGTATTGGGATGCTTTCATCGGCCTACATCGCTGAAGTTGTTCGTTCAGGTTTGGCCGGAATCGCTCAAGGTCAATGGGAAGCAGCGCACTCTTTAGGGCTGTCTCGATGGGTAAAATACCGATACGTCATTGCCCCTCAAGTATTGGCGGCGATCACGCCGGCTTTAGCTGGGCAAGCGATTTCTTTGGTCAAAGATTCTTCGATTGTATCGCTAATTTCAATTCAAGAAATGACGTTTGTTGGCACAGAAATCGCTAACTCTTCTGGGCTTATTTTTGAAATATGGTTGTTAGTGGGCGGTGCATACT